>DBEXQE010000122.1:0-7610 GCA_048167245.1 Christensenellales bacterium
TTTCCGCCGAAAAAAAAGTACAAAATCGAAAACAATTCTTTTTCAGTCTCTCAAAGAAAAAATAAATTCGAACGGTCATTCGGCGGAAAACTTCCTTGAAATATAATAAAGATATTCCCGCGACGGTAAGTTACGGGAATATCTTTTTTTTTACGGACTCAAATCGGCTGAATGTTCACCATGCCGCCTTCCGCGACTATCTTCGATTTTCCCACGGGAACGATAAAGAAATATTTGGTCGTTTGCTTGTTGTAAGAAATGTTAAGATTTACGGTAATGTTCGCGTGAGCGTCTATCAGGAACTCGCAACCCGTTTTCGTTTCGAGAAAATTGCGCACGACGAACTTGCCGCCGACGCCGCGGAACACGTCTATATCGTCGATCACGAGCATTGTCGAGTCGTCGCTCAGATCTATGCTGTAACTGCGCCCGAACAGTTTCAAGTTGGTAAGCGAATGTTCGCCGCCGACGAAAGTGCCGAATCTGAGCGCGTTCGTTTTCAAGTCGGGGCGGAAATATTCTATGTCGATAAGCTCCTGTATCCCCATGAGCGCGAGAATGTTTCCGTTGCTCGAAAGATATTCTTTCGACTTGTACATTTTGCCCGTCGGCAGATACAGCGAAAAATTTTCAACGTTGTCGCTCTGATTATTCGCCCAGAGTTTCGCACTGCTCAAAGCTACCTGCCCCGCAAGTTCGTCGAGCCCGTAGCGGCAAAGCCCCTGATAAATTATATAATTCACGTACGGCACTATGCTTCCGCGGTATTCGAGATACGGCGGTTTTTTCTCGCCGTTGTTATTCGGCTTGCCCGCGTTTCCGTATTCGCGGTTGTTCGCGCTGAGCGTCGGCACGAGATTTTTGACCCAGAACTTTTTAGGATCCGTCAGATTGTTGATGAGAGCCGAAAGTTTTTCGTTCGTATCCACTGCGCCCGCGATCAAAGGATAAAAACTCGTCGCGCCGTACAAGAACGCCCACTGACCCGTTACGCCCTTATTCATATACAGCCCTTCGTGCTCGTTCCAGAACGTGTCGTTGATAAGCTGTATCATTTCGTTTTTAGCCTTTTCGTACTTGCGCTTTGCGGGCAACGCGTACATTGCGCAGACGCGCTCCAACACGTCGAACGCGAGCAATTTCAGGCACGACATGTCAAGGCTGTACATAGGCGCGTTCTTCTTTTCTTTGAGCGGCGAATCGTTCCACTTGTACGCGACTTCCGTAAGCTCCGCGCCCGACACCACAAGTTCGGCAACCGGCGGATATTGCATGGACAGCAATTTGTACAGATGCAGTACCTCGCTCTTTTCGGTCGAGTGCGAAAACGCGTGCCAGCACGACAGCGCCGCAAGTATTTTGTCTTCGACGGTGAATTTGAGCTGAGAAACGGCGACGTCGAGCCCCGCGTAACTGCCGAGTATCGCACTGCAATTTTCTTCCGTTCCCTTTATGTCGAAATGGCGGTTGAGTCTTGCGCGTTGCGGAGAATAAATCTCCGTAAGCAGATACGGGTAATAAATTCTCGACCACAGAACCGAGTTGAACATTCTCTCCGCCGCCGCTCCGAGCGCGCCCGTTCCGCGCGTCTTGTTCACTCCGTACCTAAGTTCCGCCGATTCTATCTGATTGATGACTCTGTCGAGCCGCGGTATCTCCGCGTCGAATATAGTTTCGTCGCCGACCGCCGCGTAAAGGTAGACGGACGGCTGATTTTTGTTTATGACGAACTCCATTATCGCTTCGTTGAACGCGCCGTGCGCGCTGTCGGACGGGTGCGAAAAACTCTTTGCGTAAAAGAACTCGCGCTCGGGGTCGTCGTCGCAAATGGCGAGATAGCGGTCTTTGAACACGCCGCCGACGTCGGATATGCCGACCGTACCCGGCAAAATGCCTATTTTCGGGCATCTGCCTTTGACGGTGGAATCTTCTATCGACAGTTCGCCGCCCCAACCGTAGCAAGGATAGAATATTATGCGCACTTTGAGTTTCTTTCGCGCCGAAACCTGCATGATAAGGCTCTGCTCGTTATGCTTTATCCATTTTACGCTTATAGGACCGCTCGAAAAATGCGCGAAACTTCCGTCGGCGGTGTTTGCGCAACTCGGCGCCATATCGGACGCGAAATCGTCGTTGTCGAGCCATTTTTTGCCGTCGTAACAGCTGACTCTCACGCCCCAAAGCGAACCCTTTACGCCGACTAGCATAGCTCCGTTTATGGCGGAATAATCGTATCCCACGCCCTGAATATAGCGCGCGGGAAAATTCTTTTCGCTCAAAGCGGGACCGTCCGCGCTCTCTTCGTGAAATTTATCCAGAAAAGGCGGTCTGAACGTAAAGCCGTATTCTTTGTTTATATAGCGCATAGAGCTTATTCTCCTTAATACAGCAACCGCGCGTTCTGCGGCAAAGAAAGCGATACCGACCTGCTCCCCGTTATACCGAAATTCGGAGCGTGAAAAGATTCGTTCGGAACGAGATAAATTCTCTTGTCGCGCCAGATATTTTCACATTCGTCGGCGAAAAAGCGGCTCGAAAACATATGTTCGACGTACGCGGGATTGAGCGTTACTATCGCGCTCGTGCAATCGTTTTCCGCAAAAAGTTTTTTGATCGCCGCCTTGATCTTGCGCGCCAGATAGACCGACGAATGAGTATGAGCGTTCCCGCCGCAGTACGGACACTTGTCGAGCAAGAATTCCGACAGTTCGTTTCCGACTTTCTTGCGCGTTATTTCCACAAGCCCGAGCCCCGACATATCGAGCACGCGCGTTTTTATCCTGTCGTAGAGAACGCAACGTTTAAGTTCGTCCACGACCTGCGATTTATGCTCGTCGGTTACCATGTCGATAAAATCGACGACTATTATCCCGCCTATATTCCTGAGCCTTATCTGACGCGCGATCTCCCGAGCGGCTTCCATATTCGTCAAAAATACGGTTTCTTCGTGGTCGCCCTGCCCGCGGAACCTGCCCGTGTTCACGTCTATCGCCGTCAGAGCTTCGGTCTTGTCGATAACGAGCGAACCGCCCGACGGAAGCGCGACTTTTCTTTCCAACAAAAGGTCGAGTTCGCGGCTTATACCGAAAACGTCCATCATATCGTAATCGCTTTCGTAGTACTGTATCTTATCGCAAAAAGGCGATTTTTTCTTCTTGAAATCGGATCTGAGCCGCTCGACGGTATCGCGGTCGTTGCAGATCACGGCTTCTATATCGTGCGACAGCATATCGCGCACGGTGCGGAAAAGCAGATTGCCTTCGGAATGGATCGGCGCAATTCCGTCCGCCGCGTCGAACGCCGCTTTTATCTCCAGATACTGACGGCGCAGACTCTCGGCTTCGCGCAATATCTCGCTCTTTTTGGCGTCGGCGCAAACGGTGCGGGCTATAAAACCCTCTTTGCCGTTTCTGAACTTTCCGAACATGCGGCTCAGCTTTTCGCGAAGCGCCTCGTCGGTTATCTTATTCGACACGCCTATGAAATCGAGAGTGGGCAGATATACGGCGTAACGCCCCGGAAGCGAGAGATTCATCGTTAGCCGCGCGCCCTTCGTTTCGGTTTCTTCTTTCGTTACCTGGACCATAACGAAGTCGCCTTCTTTTATGTGAAGCTCCTGCGGGATAGCGCCGCTCTTGCGCAGATTTCCTTTATCGTCGAGCGTTTCCCCGACGTACAGAAACGCGTTCTTTTGCAGACCGATATCGACGAAAGCGGTCTGTAAGCCCTGCAATACGTTTACTACTTTTCCCTTGTAGATATTGCCGGTTATTAGGTTGTTTTCTTTGTATTCGACATAGTATTCGTTGAGCCTGCCGTCTTCTATAAGCGACACACTCGACATCGTTTTTTCCATATCGATAAGAATCTGACCGCGTTTCAAAATTACTCTCCGAAGAAAATTTTATCCAAATCGACGCCGCCGCAATCGTAAACGGCTGTTTTGACTACGGAAAAAGGCGTTTCTTCCGCGCCGCAGAGCTTCAACATATGCGCGGCAAGCCTGTCGGCGCGCAAATTCACGTTCCCGCACCTTAAACGCATTTTCGCAGAACTGTCGTCGTTCCGAAGATCGAGCACCGCGTCGCGCACGTTTTTCGTGATCTCCTTGCCTTTCGCAACGTAGGTAACGTCGATCTCGCTTTCGTTCAAAAGCGACGAGAAATCCCGTCCTTTCAGCACCGGCGACGAAAACTCCACCGTGTAATCCGCCGAGAACGCCATATTCGCGATATTCGGGTTGACGCTCGTTTCGGCGCATTTCAGGATCTTTATCCCGACGGGCAAAGACGAGTTAAGTTTCTTCCCGAACGTATCCGCGCTTTCGTTCGCGTCCGCGCAAAGATATTCGCACAGCGAAGACGCGCCTATTGGAAGCGGCTGATTGAAATAGATCTTCGCGTGCGGATTGAACCCTTCGCTGAAATTCACGTCTATCCTTTGCCGACGCATAGCCATAACGAAACAGCGCAACAAATCGAGATGCGGAACGTATACGGCGTTATCTGTTTTCGTGTATTTGCAAATTATCATTCTTATCTTTATATTTTACCACAAAAACTATTTATCGGTCAACTTCGCGGCGCACAGATTTTCGCATGCCGTGCCCGTAAGCGCGACGATTCCGCAATTATGGCACTTTTTGCGGCAGTCGGGCGTGGTGATCGCCTTATACGCTTTCTCTCTTTCGCCGAGCAGGAATTTTCTCGTAACGCCCGCGTCGATAACTTCCCACGAAAGCGGTTCGTCTATGCCGAAGCCGTCGGTATATCTTTCGGGCGACACTCCGTTTTCTTCGAACGCTTCGATCCATTTGTCGTAAAAGAATTTTTCGCTCCAACTGTCGAAAACGCAACCCTTTTCGTACGCCGACTTCAACACAGGCGAAAGTTCTTTTCCGCCGCGTGCCAATGTCGCTTCTATACGCGACGACTTGCCGTCGTGCCAACTGTATTTGACTTTTATCTTTTTCAGAGCGTCGCGCAGGTAGTCCTGCTTGGTGCGTATCTCGTCCAAAGATATCTGCCTTTCCCACTGAAAGGGCGTAAACGGCTTAGGCACGAACGTAGAAGTCGACACACCGAGCGACAGGGGCTTTTTAGCCGTGGCATGCTCGCGGTACAGCTTTTTTATCTGCTCGCAGATCGCGGGGATACCTTCTATATCTTCCCGAGTTTCCGTCGGTAAGCCTATCATAAAGTACAGCTTTACGTTCGAATACCCCTTTTGAAAAGCGTACGTGCATGAGCGGAAAATATCTTCTTCCGTTACGTTCTTATTTATAACGTCTCTCAGCCTTTGAGTCCCCGCTTCGGGCGCGAACGTTATGGAACTCTTACGGAAACCGTCGGTAAAATCGGCTTCGAAACTGTCCACGCGCGTACTCGGCAACGAAATGCTCACTCTCGCCTTGTCGGTTATAGGTTTTATCTTCGTCAACAGTTCTTTCAGGTAAGGATAGTCGCAAGTGCTCAGCGAAGAAAACGAAATTTCGTCGTAGCCGTTGTTGTATATGAGTTCTTCCGCCGTTTTAACGAGAGTGTCTACGCTCCGCTCGCGCACGGGACGGTAGATCATTCCCGCCTGACAGAACCTGCACCCGCGCGTACAGCCGCGGAAAATTTCGAGCACGGCTCTGTTGTGAACGGCTTCCATATTCGGCACTTTGATCTTCGTCGGATAAAACGCCTTGTCCAGATCCTTGACTATCGCGCGGCGAGCCTTGCCGTCGTTGAGCCCCGGCACGTAAACGCCTTCTATACTTACGGCGGCTTTCAGAAAATCCGACTTGCTCCCGCCCGCTCTCTTGATATCGCGGTAAAGCTCGGCTATTTCGGTTATGGTATCTTCACCGTCGCCTATCGAAAACAGATCGACGAAACCCGCAAGCGGCATAGGATTTATCATGCACGGACCGCCCGCTATCACAAGCGGGTCGCTTTCCTTTCTGTCCTTTTTGTCGAGCGGAATATGACCGAGATCGAGCATATACAGTACGTTCGTATAAGACAGTTCGTACTGCATCGAAAAGCCCACTATGTCGAATTCGTTTATCGGAGTGCGCGTTTCCGACGAAAAAAGCGGCAATCCGCGCTCTTTGAGAAGATTTCCCATATCTTCCCACGGCGCGAAACAGCTCTCGCACGCGCAGAAATCGAGCGAGTTCAGCATATGGTACAGTATCTTGATCCCGAGATTGCTCAGCGCGACTTCGTACACGTCGGGAAAACACATCAGAAAGTTGAGTTCTGCATTCTCCTTGATCATAGGCGTGTTGAACTCGCCGCCGCAGTAGCGCGCCGGCTTATCGACTTTTTTGAGCAATTCCGTTATTTCAGAGTAAAATTTCTTATCTTTCATTCAACGTCCCCGACAGGCGGCAAACCGCGTATATTCCTTCGCTGAAAACTCTCAACGGCACTTCGGATATTCTGCAAACGGGTACGTTCTCGAAATAGAATCCGCCGCCTATCTTTATCGCGTCCCTGTACCTGTAAAACCTGATATCGCCGAACGACACTATTTTGTCGTTACTGCGAAGGTCCGTGCGCGTGAAATCTATAAGACATATATATCCGCCGAGCGAAATGCCCGCATAGTGCGACTTGCCTTCCGCGTCCTTGCCCGTTATCTTGAAGCCTTCTTTCGAAATGTTCTTTCTGAGATCTTTCGACATTATTATCGTGCCGCCGAGCCTGCGCGAACGGTTGTCCGCAAGTTCGGACGCGTTCGGAATATAGGCTTTGCGCTTCAACTGCAAGAACGGCTGAGTTACGTTCAGCCGAGTCAAAAACTCGTACTTTTCGGGCAGTTCCGCCACGTGCAGGACTTTTACCGTCCTGTCTTTCGGGATTTCCACGGGGTCGTTGTCGAGATTGTATATCCTGCCCTTTTCGACTATGACGACGTCGGTTATTCCGCCGCTTGCCGCGTGGACCGAAAACAGAAGTCCCGACGCCACGGCCTCCGATTCGGGGTCGGTAAGAAATTTTTCAAATTCGTCGGGCGCGTAGCCCTTTCCCGAGATCATATCCGCGAAGAACCGCTTTTCTTCGCCTATGAGCCGCTTGGCTCTGCCGTTTTTCTTATTCGTCTTTTCTATACGTTCTTCGCCCTTGCTGACTTTTTTCTGCGCCGTAGCGTCCTTTTCTATAAGCGCGCGTATCGTTTTCGACTTGTCGTTTTCCGCAATATATCCGAGCATTTCGGCGGCGGCGGAGTCGTGCTTGTTTATAAGCAGGAGTCTTACGACGGATTCCCTTATTCTCGCGTCCGATTTAGCGTTCGCATAAATATCGCCGAGCGCGGGAGTTATGTTGACTTTGCTCTCGAACAGAAATTTTCTTATAGCCGCTTTGTTCGTATTCTTTCCGAAAATCAGCCTGTCGCTTAAAATCGAAACCGTCTTTTCGGGATCGGCTTTAAGCAAAACTCCGTAATGCTTGTAACTTTTGTCGTATTCCGTAAGCGAGCTTAAAACCGTATCGTAATCGACGGCGGCGAGCTTTTCGAGATATTGCGTTGCCGCGGGCGACCAACCGTGCAGACGCGACGACACAGGCGCGGAAAACGTAGCGAACAACAGCGGCGCGATCTCGTCGAACGCCACC
>DBEXQE010000123.1:0-2303 GCA_048167245.1 Christensenellales bacterium
CCACAAACGACTTTTGCCCAAACCCGTTGTAAAACGTTTCCGTTGGCGCGCCTGAAGGGATTCGAACCCCTGGCCCACGCCTTAGAAGGGCGTTGCTCTATCCAGCTGAGCTACAGGCGCAAAGTTGGAGCGGGTGATGGGAATCGGACCCACGCGGCCAGCTTGGAAGGCTGGAACTCTACCATTGAGCTACACCCGCACGAACACAGTGCCTTAAAATGATACCACAACTACAAAAATATGTCAACAAATTTATATCGATAGCCGAATATTATTTTTCGGTCCGAATAAATTCACACTCCGCTGTAAGCCGAGAATCCGCCGTCTACGGGAATTACGGTCCCCGTTACGAAACCGCTCGCGTTATCGTCGGACAGCCACAGCAGCGCGCCGATAAGATCGGAAATTTCGCCGAATTTTTTCATGGGAGTCGCGCCGAGTATTTTTTCCGTGCGCGGAGTGGGATTTCCCTTTTCATCGAACAACAGTCCCCTGTTCTGATTTGTTACGAAGAACCCCGGAGCTATCGCGTTGCAACGGATATTGCACGGCGCGAAGTGGACCGCAAGCCACTGCGTAAAATTGCTTATCCCCGCTTTCGCCGCCGAATACGCGGGAATTTTAGTCAGCGGACGGTATGCGTTCATCGACGAAATATTTATAATGTTTCCGCCCTTCTTTACCATATCTTCGGCGAAAACCTGAGTAACCAGAAACGCGGAAGTTATATTCAGATCGAACACGAATTTCAATCCGCTTTCGTCGAGCGCGAAAAAGTCTTTCACTCCGCTCAGTTCGGGCGTCATATATTCGTTGTCGGTAGTTGCTTTCGGATTGTTTCCGCCCGCGCCGTTTATCAGAAAATTGACTTTCCCGAATTTTGCGTTCACGGTCCTTTTTGCGGCGATAATGCTCTCCTTATCCAGACAGTTGCACTTGACCGCGACCGCGTTCTCGCCTATCTCGTCGGCGATCTTTTGCGCCGCCGCTTCGTTGATGTCCAAAAGCGCGACTTTCGCTCCGCAAGCCGCGAGCGCTTTCGAAAACTCTCCGCAAATTATCCCGCCCGCTCCCGTAACGGCAACGACTTTGTTTTTCAGATCCACGTTAAACGGTAATTTCATTTTATTTACTCTCCTTTTCGATCGCTTCGAATAATCCGTTAAGATACGCCGCACCGAGCGCGCGGTCGTAAAGTCCGTACCCCGGCTTTCCGTCTTCGCCCCAAATGTTTCTTCCGTGATCGGGGCGCACGTATCCGTCAAAACCGCCCTTAACAAGCCCCTTGACGATAGCGTAAACGTCCAGATCGCCCGCCGCGGTCAGATGTCCCGCTTCCGTGAAATCGGCGTTTCCGTAGTACTTCAACTGCCTTATATGAGCAAAATATATTCTGCCCGCGTATTTTTCCGCCATAGCCGGCAAATCGTTTTTTCTCCCCGCGCCGAGCGAGCCCGTACAGAACGTGAAGCCGTTGTGCTTGTTCGGAACGGCGGCGATCATCTTGTCGTAGCTGTCCGCGCCCGTTACGATGCGCGGCAGACCGAACATGTCCCACGGCGGATCGTCGGGATGGATCGCCATGTTTATACCGGTTTCGTCGCATGCGGGCATGATACCTTTCAGAAAGTACACGAGATTTTCGAAAAGTTTTTCGTGCGTTATGCTCTTGTATTCGTCGAGCAGACCGTTCAATTGCGCAGTGGTATAACTTTCGTCCCACCCGGGCAAATGCAGATTTTTCGGGTCGAGTTTAACGAGCGTTTCGTGATTGTACGAAAGACTGTTAGAGCCGTCGGGAGCGACCGTTTTGAGATCCGTCCTGAGCCAATCGAACACGGGCATAAAATTATAGCAAATGCACTTTACTCCGAACTGCCCCAGATTGCGGATAGTCTGCGCGTAATTTGCGATCAGTTTGTCGCGCGTCGGTTTTCCGAGCTTTATATCTTCGTGAACGGGAACGGATTCTATCACTTCCATTTCCAGGTTTTCGCCGTCGCAAAGTTTTTTCAAATCCGAGATTTTTTCCTTTGTCCAGACTTCGCCGAGGGGAACGTCGTAAACGGCGGTAACGACTCCCGACATATTCGGTATCTGCCTTATAAATTTAAGCGGTATACTGTCGCTTTTGCCGTACCACCTGAAAGTCATTTTCATAAAACGTTCTTCTCCTTTGATTGACTTCATCGATTGTTTCGTGATATTATTATACATAATAATTATATCATATTTTAGCATAAAATCAATGAATTATCCGTTGAAAAAATGCGGAAATTTACACTATCTAAGGTTTGATCATG
>DBEXQE010000124.1:0-2074 GCA_048167245.1 Christensenellales bacterium
TAATAATTTTTTATATGTTCAGATTTTTGCGTCAGAACTATTTGGAAAGTTTACGCTTAGCGCGCCGCACCCGGTTTATATAGCGTTCGAATTCGCCGCCGTTTATAAGCTCGGCAAGCACGAGTTGCTCGAACACGGGAACGGTACAGGAATAAAATCCGAGTTTTTCTTCGAATTCGTTGAGTTTCGATTCGGGCAGGACCATATATCCTACGCGAACGGACGGCGCGACGGTGCGCGAAAAAGTGTTAAGGTACACGACGCGCTCGCTATCAAGCGAAAAAAGCGTTTCTTCGTTTTTGGTCGAAACAGTAAGCTCCGAATCGTAGTTGTCTTCGACTATGTATCCGCCGCGCTCTTTCGCCCAACGCAGATATTCACGCCGCTTCGACGCGGAAGCCGTAATATGGCTAGGAAAACTGTTGAACGGCGTTACGTGCAGAACGGTCGCCTTGCTCGATCGCAACGATGCGGAAGAAATACCGTCTTTGTGCAGTTCGAGCGGGTCGCAAGTCGCTCCGTGCGCTTCGTAAACCTGCCTGATCTTCTTATACGACGGTTTTTCGATAGCGTAAACGCGCTTGCCGAACAACTGAACGACGAGTCCGTACAGATATTCCGCGCCGGCTCCGACTATTATCGCGTCGGGGCTTACCGAAATGCCCGCGCTTCGCTCGATATACTGCGACAGCGCTTGTCTCAGCGCCAAACAGCCCTTATTCGGAGAACGCTCGAATATTCGCTCGCCGTGATCCGACAGCACTTTGCGCATCGTTTTCGCAAGGACCGTAAACGGAAACGAAAAAGGAACGCCGTGCGCCGCGGAAAGATCTTCATACGAAAAAACCGCGCCGGAATTGCTCCCGCGCGATATGAAATCGTCCTGTCTGTAAATTATAAAATATCCGCTCCGCTCGCGCGACTCCGCATACCCTTCTTCGCAAAGCAGTCCGTACGCGTGTTCGACGGTAATAACGCTCACTCCCGTTTCTTCCGCAAACAGCCTTTTCGACGGCAGTTTGGCGCCGAACGGATACGCGCCCGAAACTATATCGTCGCGGAGCTGAGAATAGAGTTGTAAATAAGCGGGTCGCCCGTCGTTTTCGGAAATGCGGTATTTCAAAATTCCTGTTTCGTGTCGCGCTCCAACAGCATATTAAGCACGTCGAGCGGCTTTATATTGTGGTTTATCATAAGGTTCACGGCGTTCGTTATGGGCATTTCGACCTGCTTTTTCTCGGCAAGAGCCGCTATCGCGCGCGCGGTAGCCACGCCTTCGGCGAGTTTAGGGAACTTTTCGCCCTTGACGAACGTTTCGCCCCACATTCTGTTATGGCTGTGGCGCGAAAAAAGCGTCGTTTCGTAATCGCCCAGATGACAAAGTCCGTACGCCGAAAGTTCGTTGCCGCCGAGAGCCTTTATGAGCCGAGCGACTTCCCTTGCCCCGCGCGCCATGAGCGGTCCTTTGAGCGTGGAATAATTCATACCGTCGAGCATGCCCGCGACTATCCCCATAATGTTTTTCGCCGCCGCGCCGACTTCCGTGCCGATTATGTCCGTACCGTAATAAAATCTTATCAGGTTGCTTTTGAACGTGTCCGCAAGGTAGCGCGTAAGGTCTTTATTGTACGAATCTATCACCATGCAGTTCGGAATATTCTTCGTAAAGTCCTGAATATGTCCGGGACCGACCCAAACCGCTATCGAATTTTTGTCAACTCCGCATTCGAGCGCGACTTCCGTGAGCCGCTTGCCCGTGCTTTCTTCGATGCCTTTCATGCAAAGAACTATCTTCTTGCCTTTAAGGTCGTATTCCGTAACTTTTTTCAGAAAGCCCCTGAGCGCCTGCGAACTTATGCTTATTATTATGATCTCGGCATGGTTTACGGCTTCTTCGAGATCGCACGTTAAGCGTATACGCTCGTCGAACACAACGTACTCGTTGCGCCCCGTGCGCTTCAATTCTCTGTAAGTTTCGTCGTCGGGTCCGTAACTTATCACGTCGTTTCCGAGCATTACGCAGTTATACCACGCCAAAAACGATCCCCAACGACCGCACCCCAATACCGAAATT
>DBEXQE010000125.1:0-2300 GCA_048167245.1 Christensenellales bacterium
AAATAATTTAATTTTCGGAGGATAAAAAACAATGGTTAGTGCCATGACAATGGGTAACGTTTACGGTATCATGGGCGCGGTGTTGGCGGTAGTTCTCGCCTGCATAGGTTCGGCGATAGGCGTAAGCAGAGCGGGTCAGGCTTCGGCGGGTCTTTTGACGAAGGATACGAGCAAGTTCGGTAACGTTCTCGTGCTTCAACTTCTGCCCGCGTCGCAGGGTCTGTACGGTTTCGTAGTAGCGTTCTTGGCGGTGTTCGTCAAGATAAACGTTATGGGCGGCGAAAATATGAACATGCTCACGTTTTCCGAGGGCATCTCGCTCCTGTGCATATGTATCCCTATCGGCGTAGTCGGCTTTTTCAGCGCGATCATGCAGGGCAACGTAGCCGTAGCGGGTATCAACCTTATCGGCAAGCAGGACAAGCAGCTCTCCAAAGCCATAATAATGACGGCAATGGTCGAGATCTTCGCGCTGTTCGCGTTCATAGTTTCGATACTCGGCGTTCTCGGTCTGACCGTAACTACGGCGGAGCAGGCGCTTGCGGCAGCCGCGGCAATAGCTTAAAAAACGGCGTAAAAATATGGACGGAAAAGAAGCGATAATAAACAGCATAATTTCGGCGGCGGAGAATTCGGCGGCGGCTCTTTTGGCGCAAGCCGACAACGAGCGCAAGGAAGCTCTCGAAAAGAGCAGGCTCGAACTCGAACGCAAAAAGTCCGAAGAATTGCAAAAGGCGCGCGAAGAAGCGGAGCTTTCCGTTTCGCGTGCGGTATCGGTGGCTCAGCTCGAAAAGAGCAAGACGGTGCTGTCCGCAAAGCAGGAGCTGTTGTCGCGCGTATACGACGAGTCCGTTACCAAAATCCTGAACATGACGGACAATATTTACCGCGAATTCATCGGCGGCTTTGCGGAAGCGTACGCCGAAGACGGCGACAGCGTTTCCGTTTCCGAACGCGACGCGAAAAGGCTCAACAAAGAATGGGTCGACGCTCTCGCGAAGAAAAAGGGCATTTCGCTCACGCTTTCGGACAAATATCACGACGGGCGCGGCGGAATAATTTTGAGCGGCAAGAATTGCGACAAAAATCTCGTACTCGACGTGATGGCGGCGGCTGTAAAAGGCAAGACGGAAGCCAAAGTGTCGGAAATTCTTTTCAAATAAAAAGGTTGACAGATGGCGTTTTACAGCAAAATATACGCTAACGCGATAGCGAAGTATAACGAGGGCAAGCTACTGAGCCCCGAGAAAATACAGCGTCTTACCGACGCCGAATTTTCCGACGCCGTCAAAATGCTCGCCGACTACGGTTACGGCGGCGGTACGGTAGACGAAAACAGTTACGATATCGATTTGTTCATAAGCGAAGAAACCGCTAAACTCATCGAGTTCGTGCGCGAAGACTGTCCGAGCGAAGAACTGAAAAACTGTCTGCTTAACAAGTTCTGCTATTCCGACGCGAAAGTTTACTATAAGCGCAAGTTCGCTTCGTTCGACGAAAACGCCGCGCTGTACGGCAAGTCCGAAGAACTCGGAGCGGCGATAGAGAGCGGCGACTATACGGCTCTGCCCGAATTCATGAGCGACGCGCTCAAAGCTCTCGACGAACGCTACGTCGAAAACAGGGCAAATCCGCGCGAGATAGATATCGCTCTGACTAAGGCTATGTACAAAGACGATCTGTTCAACGCCAAGAAAAGCCGCAACAAAGATCTTATAAGGTACGTGAAAACGGAAATAGATTTCCGCAATATTCTTACGGCTTTCAGGTACAAGAAACTTTCGCTCGAAAAGGAGAAGTTCCCGCGCGAATTCATCGGCGGCGGCTATCTTTCCGAAGAAACGGTTTCGGTGATTTTAAGCGGCGATGCGGCGGCTACGGCGGACGCTTTCGACGGCACTCGATACTCCGAAGCGGTCGAAAAATTGCTTTCGACGGAAGATTTCGCCGTGTTCGAGCGCGACAGCGAAGAAGTCCTTTACTCGATCATGGCGGGCGACAGCGAAAATATGCTTGCGTTTTCGCCGTTCGTGAACTACTTTATGGCGCAGACGGCGGAGTTCAAAGTCATAAAAACGATACTCGTATGCCTTAAAAACGGCTTGCGTTCGGAGATTTCCAAGCGCATAAGGAGCGTTTATGATTAAAACGGGAAAAATAGCCGTGATAGGCGACAAAGACAGCGTCATAGCTTTCAAGGCGGTCGGCGCGGAAACGTTCGTCGCTTCGAACGTGTTCGAGATAAACGACACGTTGCGCGAACTCGCGAAAGGCGACTACGCGGTCGTGTTCATAACCGA
>DBEXQE010000126.1:0-1786 GCA_048167245.1 Christensenellales bacterium
AAAAGTTTTTTATTCCCGTTCCGAACTTCTTTTTCTTCTTCTTGGGTTGCTCCGCCGCTTCGTTTTCGGCGGCGACGGTCGTCGTTTCTTCCGTTTTCATTAAAATTTCCCTTCCTTGTTATCGAATATTCACTTTGTCAATATATATTAAGTATAATTAACGACCTTATTTTTGTCAAGCGTTAAAATCGTCGGAAGCGGTAAAAACGCTTGATATATTTCCATAAAATGTGATATACTAAAAAAGCATAATCGGATTTTATACATTAAACGCCTAAACGGAGGTAAATTTTTTGAAATCGAGTACAAAGGGCTTGATAACGCTTATAGCGTTTTTAGCCGTTTTCGCTATCATCGGCGCGATAATTTTCGTAAGTTCTTCGGGGCCGAACGAAATCTCGCAGGACGATTTTATGAAAAAGCTCGAACAGGGGCAGATAGCGGAAGTCAACGTAAAGAACGATAAGATAAACGTCAAGTACACCGCCGATTACACGAAGTCGCGCGGTTACGATGCGTTCATTTTCGGCAGAACGGAAGATATAAACGCGGTCAAGGAATATAACCAAGATAAAATAGACGCGGCGATCAAGGCGGCGCAAGGCGACGGCGAACCGCTCACCGACGCGGAAATTTCCAAAGTAATAGAAAAAGTTACGCTCATAACGATAAAGCAGAACGACCGCAACGCCGTGAGCGTTTGGAGCATACTGTATCCCGTAGCGGGAATAATCCTTATCGGCGTGTTCGCGTTCTTCCTGTTCCGTTCGGTCAACGGTCAGAACAAACAGGCGATGAATTTCGGCACGACGAAAGCAAAAAGTCAGACGAATCTGAAAGTCCGCTTCAACGACGTGGCGGGCGCGGAAGAAGAAAAGCTCGAATTGCAGGAGATCGTCGAATTCCTGAAAGCTCCGCAGAAGTTTTCGAAAGTCGGCGCGAGAATACCCAAGGGCGTTCTGCTCGTGGGACCTCCGGGAACAGGTAAAACGCTGTTCGCGAAAGCCGTTGCGGGCGAAGCGAACGTTCCGTTCTTCTCGATCTCGGGATCGGACTTCGTGGAAATGTTCGTCGGCGTGGGCGCGAGCCGCGTGCGCGATCTGTTCGATCAGGCAAAGCGCAATATGCCGTGCATAGTATTCATAGACGAGATCGACGCGGTAGGCCGTCAGCGCGGAGCGGGTCTCGGCGGCGGCAACGACGAGCGCGAACAGACGCTCAATCAGTTGCTCGTTCAGATGGACGGTTTCGATTCGAACGACGGCGTAATAGTCATTGCGGCGACGAACCGTGCGGATATTCTCGACCCCGCGCTCATGCGTCCCGGACGATTCGACAGGCAGATCTACGTAAACATTCCCGACGTTCGCGGCAGGGAAGCCATATTCAAAGTGCACGCGCGCAACAAACCGATGGCGCCCGACGTTGATTTTCAGATATTGGCGCGTATAACGAGCGGCTTTTCGGGAGCGGATATCGAAAATCTTTTGAACGAAGCGGCGATACTCTGCGCGCGCGACAACCGCAATCAGATAAATATGCAGGATCTGTACGAAGGCATAAACAAAGTCGTTATGGGTCCGCAGAAAAAATCGCGCCTTGTAACCGAAGTAGACAAGCGCATCACGGCTTATCACGAAGTCGGACACGCGCTCGTGGCTAAGCTGTCCCCGCACTGCGATCCCGTTCAGGAAGTCAGCATAATTCCGCGCGGTCATGCGGCGGGCTACACGATGACGCGCCCCGAAAACGACAACTCGCACGTAACGCTCAATAAACTGACCGA
>DBEXQE010000127.1:0-1816 GCA_048167245.1 Christensenellales bacterium
AATATTGTGCCATATTATTCGGGCATCTTTCGAATTTTTCAACGTAGCAGATTTGAAGCTCAAATCGTATTCGACGATATCTACTTTATCCAAAGACGGCAAGAAAACGGAAAAACGTTTCGTTACCAAATAACCCGCAACGACAAACTTGCCCGTAGGCGGGATTTCAATAGGCTCGGTATGTTTTTCAAGATTTTCACGGCACGCTCTTTTCATTTGCGCCATTTGGGTTTCGGTAATATTTCCGTAATGATCGCGCGTTCCTACGCCTTGAAGCGTCATGAGTTCCACTAAATCGGATCTCCCGTTTCGTTTACAAGCGGCAACATATTTTTGCGACAAAAAGTACGGCACGCGCAAATCTTCCGTTCCGTGGCTTATTAAAATATGCGTCAATAAATTCGGAACAAGCGTAATGCCGCTTCTTGCATCGTATGCCTCCCTATCGGCGAGCGGATCGCCTATCCAAACGTCCATCTCGTCCCGAAACTCTTTGCACTCTTCATCGAACATATACCAATCGTAGTAATCGCTTATGGGCACCAATGCGTTCACCGCGGAGAATAAATCGGGAAATTTCCCCGCAAGCGCAAGTGCATTTCCGCCGCCTCCGCTGCCCGACTCGAAATACACGACGTCGGGATCGGAGATATATTCCGCATATTCGCGCCGAGCGAAATTTATCGCATCGAAAACGTCGTAAAGCTCATACCCGTTGCAATCCTGCGCGCCCGTAGAAAACGCTCTCCCGCGCATATCTATATCGAGTTGCAGATACCGTGAATCGCTTTCGGTTTTCGGTTCAAACTTTTTGATCGACATATGCCAACCGTGCGTGCCCGCTTTTATAAACGACGGTTTGGCGGGCTTTGTTACGCGCACGGCGAACACGACCCCCGGAGTTATTGTGGACTCTACAAGGCGAAAGTCGCAAAACGGCGAAAATTCTTCTTTCGCGGTCTTTTTGCTTTCGCGCACTTTATCTTCGTATTGCGATAGATCAAGCTCCGTCATCTTCAAAACTTCCAAAACGAATCGACATAATTTTTCTGACGATCGCATATGTAGTCGAACAGCTCGCGAACCTGATCCAAATTAAGCGAACCGCATTGCGGGTCGTCGGCTATAATGTCGCATACTGCATATGCGTCTTGCTTGTTTACGGCATCTATAAACGCCTCGTGCCTGTACGCATGCTTAACTATCATCGCCGTTACGGCGGCAGGCAAAGGCATCGCCTTGACGGGAGTTATTTTTCCCGCAGACAAAACCGCATTCGTTTCGACGACTGCGCCGAGAGGCAATGCTTCTATTTGCCCTATATTCGCCGTGTTTACGTTAGTGGTAAAATCTCCGAGTCCGCAAACAGCCTTGATTTGCTTCACTCCCTCTTCGCCGCTCTTGACTATATTCAAAGGCTTGATTCCGTTTATAACGTCTTTCGTATCGGAAATCTTTTTGCGGAAATTTTCCTTTCTCCACGCAACCGACGTCAAATTAAACTGCATTGCATGCGCTCTTTCGGGGCTTTCCAAAAACCACTTTCCGGGGAAAAACTCTGCAAGATGTCTGTCTCCCGCCGCCGCGATAACACCGTGCTTACGGAACATTTCGAACTTTATTTTATTTCCGCAAAACATAACGTTATTATCGTTGTCGTTTCCCGCATTAAGAGCGTAACCTTTATCGTAATACTTATCGACGAATTTCTCGAATACGGGGAACAAATCCTCGCCTTTATACTCGGCAGCCGAAACCCAAGTAAAATGATTCACGCCGCTCACGTCGATTTTTATTTTTTCCCTTTCGGGTTCGG
>DBEXQE010000128.1:0-11993 GCA_048167245.1 Christensenellales bacterium
ATTATAGGTTATTTCAATAATATTATTCGTAAGTTTCCCCGCGTTTAAGCGTACACACGGACTTCGAATACCGTAGTTTTGTCCGCACCGAAAGAAGATAGCAACTTTATATCCATTCTGTCGAATTTCACCGAAGCAAAATCCACGCTTACGTTTCGCAATATATTTCCGCGCGTGGGAAAAATTCCGATCTCTTTGTCGCCGTCGAACAAAACTATATCGAAATCCTTTATAAGTTCCGTCGGGAACGGTCGCTGATTTTCGCGTATTCTGTCCGAAAGCGTTATGGTGAGTTCTTTCGAAAGATTCGAATCGAATCTCAGTATAACGCGCGAAGCGGTTATCGATTCTTTCCATTTGAGCGTGAGCGTCTGCGGAACTTTCGCGCCTATCCAAGCATTGCATTTGCCGTTTACGTTGCGTCCCACGCCGTTTATAACGTTTTCGGGCGGAGCGGACGGCAGTTGCGACGAAGCCGCAACTGAGGCTTTTCTTGCCAAATCGTTTTCATCCTCGTTTACGGCTCCCGGAATATAGCAGTCGTCTTTTAACAGCATTTGTCTGAGATCGGTTATGTGCGAGTTTATTTCTCGCGGAGTTTCGAGCGCGCGGAGTTTCATTAGCCCCGCCGCAGTGCCTACGGCTTGACCTATGACGGCGCACGTTCCCATGACGCGAGTCGACCCGAAAGCCAAATGCGAAACGCTTATGTCCCGCCCCGCAAAAAACAAATTGTCAATGTTTTTGCTGTACAAACACCGATACGGTATGCCGTACATTCCCGTGTCGTAATGAATGTTTGCAAGTCCGTTATCCAATATGCCGTCATTCGTATGTATGTCCATCGTCCAGCCGCCGTACGCCACCGCATCGGGCGGAGTTTCGCCGCTTAGTAAATCATTTTCCGTGAGTATATAATCGCCTACAAATCTGCGGCTTTCACGCTTTCCGGGCAACATTCCGACCCAATCGAGCGCGTAATTGTCGGCTTTGTGGTCGCCGCCGTTTTTAATATGATCCCAAATGCCGTACAGCGTTTTCAAAAGTTCGTCGCGAATATCTTCCGCATCCGAAATTATATCGTACGAGCCGCTGAGTTCTATCCACCAATATCCCGACGTTATCTCGCCGTGATTGCGAAATTTCAAATACTCTTCCGTAAACGTATACGCCCAATCGGGTTTTATAAACGGAACGGGATGCCCCATATCTTTCGCCGAAAACAGAAGCGAATCGCCCATAACTTTGTTTTCGTATTTGTTCGGTGCGTGCGGCTCGCCGAATGCGTCCTTACCTTCGGTTCCCGTCATGAATTCCGCGCCTGCTTGTGCGCCGACGAATCCGTTTCCCGTAGCATCCGCAAACAAATCCGCTGAAAATACGAAATTTTTCTCGGTTGTAGATTGAACGCCGCAAACCGAAATTATTTTTCCTTTTTCCGCTTTAACCGAGACAACGCGCGTATTTAAATACAAATCCAAATTTTTTTGGCGTTTCGCGAATTCCCAAAATACGGCGTCTTGAACGGAAAACGAATGTTGCGGATTCACATATCGGTTTTTGAGCAAAAGCTCCTCTATTATGCCCGTTTCGCGCGCGTCGCAAACCGAACCGTGGCGATCCGCACCGCAAATGTGCATGCGGATCTCGCTCGACGCATTTCCGCCGAGCATGGGGCGTTCTTGAACGAGCGCAGTCTTAACGCCGTAGCGAGCCGCCGCAAGCGCCGCGCAAAGCCCCGAAACTCCGCCGCCTATAACGACGAAATCGTATTTCTTTTCGATCAACCTTTCCGTTTTCATTATTTCGCCGATTTCGCTTTCAGTCAAATGCTTGACAAAAACCTCTTCTTTATGTACTCTATAAATAGGATACTACCATTTTTTGCATTATTCCTTAAATAAATCGGCTAAAAACCTATAAAATTCGATACTGATATGGATAATTTCGAACTTTTACACGATATTCTCGATTACATTGCCCTTCTCAAACGCGACTACGGGTTGAATGTTTCTTTCCGCTATCACCATCTGCCTCTGAAATACAACGACATTCTCCGAAACGTTTCGCATGACAATCCGTACTGCTCTTTCGTAAAGTTCAACGATATGCGGCATTGTTTGCTGTGCCAAAAAACCGTAGTGAACGGCGGTGCGAAAAAACCTTATTTCGGCACGTGTCATGCCGGAGTCGGCGAATATGTTTTCCCCGTTATAAGCGAAGATAAAATGCTGTCCTTTATAAGCGTTTCGGGCTATAAATCCGATCTCGTAAATTGGAAAAACGTATGCCGCCGCGTGGGCGCGGATGAAAAAATTTTACGCGAAAAATACGAGCGGCTCGAAGATGTAGTCCCGCCCGTAGAAAAAATTCGCCCTCTTATTATTCCGCTCGTTTATATGCTGCGTTTCCTGTTCGAAAACGAAACGACCGCGGGAATGGACGACGAACCCAATTCCAAAATCGTTTTCAATGCCGCTCTCGGATATATTTTCGAAAATTACAAAACGAATTTACACGTCTCGGATATAAGTCGCTATCTTAATTATTCGCAATGTTTTGTTTCGCGCATTTTCAAAAAATACGCCGGCGTTTCCGTCGGCGCGTATATAACCAAACTGAAACTCAAAGAAGCAGCATTTCAGCTTACGCATTCAGATAAAAAAATAATAGATATCGCGTACGATTTGGGCTTCGGCGACTCGAATTATTTTTCGAATAAATTCCGTGCTTTCTACGGCAAAAGCCCCCGCGCCTACCGCGCCGAAAAAGCCTCAACCGAAACATAATTTTTCCGCGCCTACGTCGTACTGCCCTTGCACGGTTTTTTTACTTATTCCAAAAAGGTTCGAGCATATACTTCGTATTTTCGAACATTTCTTCAAACAGAACGTGTACTTGATCGAGCGTAAGCGAAGAACATTGCGGATCGTCCGCTATTATGTATTCGACGGCACGAGCGTCATGTCTGTTCATCGCGTTTATAAACGCTTCGTGGCGATAAACGTGTTTTAACACGAATGAATTTATTTCGGGCGGCAAAGGTTTCGTTTCGACGGGTTCTATCTTTCCGTCCGAGATCTTAGCGTTCGTTTCCACGACTGCGCCGAGCGGATAATTTTTTATCTGTCCTTTATTCGCAATGTTTACGTTCGTCGTCAGATCTCCGAGCCCCAAAAACGCTTTGATTTGCTTTACGCCTTCTTCCTTGCTTGCTTCGGCCGTTACCGACTCTTTTCCGGCAACTATCGCTTTCGTTTTTTCTATTTTTTGCTTTTGGTCGGCTATTCTCCAATCCACGGACGTTAAATTAAATCCTTTCGAACGGGCATACTCGGGGCTTCGCAAATACCATTTTCCGTTGAAAAATTCCGCGAGATGTCTGTCTCCCGCCGCGGGAATAACGCCGTAACGATCGAACATTTCGAATTTTATTATATTTTTACAAAACATAACGTTTCCGTCGTTTGCTTTCGCGTCGGACACGGCATATCCTGTTTTTTCGTATCTTTTCGCCGCTTCGGCAAATATAGGAAAAATATCTTTGCCTTTGTAATGCGCGTCGGTCAGCCACGTGAAATGATTTACTCCGCTCACGCCTATTTCGATCTCTTCGCGCGACGGTTCGTCTATTCCGTAAGCGTCGGCGACGAGTTTTGCAAGCAACTCCTGAGTTCCGAAAACTTCATGACAGCAACCTATTATTTTGATTTCCTTGAAAGTTTCGATCAAGATGCGCGTGCAAAGCGTCATCGGGTTAGTATAATTTATAACGAGCGCATTAGGGCAACACGCCTTTATTTTCTCCGCAAAACCCATAAACGTCGGGGCGCAACGCATAGCGCGCAAATATCCGCCGAAGCCCGCAGTATCTCCCACCGACTGATAAACGCCGAACTTTTCGGGCGTATGAACGTCGCTGCGCATATCTTCGAACGTACCGGGCAAAATAGAAATCACGACTACGTCGCTATTGTCGAGCGCTTCTTCTATCGTCCGCGCCGCAGTATAATTCCAAGCGGAACGCGCAGTTTTGCTTCGTGCGATCATATTGCCTATTATTACGTTATCCGACGCCGCCGAAAAATCTATATCGTATAAACAAACTTCTCCGTAGATCTCGTCGTTTATCGCAAGGTCGGACATAAGTTTTCTTGCCCACGCGCGCGAACCGCCGCCTATGTACGCTATTTTAACTTTCTTTTTCATATTCGAAATCTCCTTTAACGTCATCATTCCAAACCGTTTTCGCGATCCGACCGCCGCTCAGTCGCGTTATTCTTTTTTCTTTTACGTCATACTCTATTTCGGCAAAATCATCGACCGATCCGAGAAAAACCGAAAACTTTTTCGTTACCAAGTATCCGCCGACCGCGAACTTTCCTCTGTCGGATATCGTCGACACAATGCGGTGTTTTTCGAAATTTTCCTTTCTCGCGGCGTCGAACTCTTTCGTCTGTTCCGCAGTTATGTTTCCGTAATGTTGGCGAGTTCCCACTCCGTCGAGCGTCAACAGTTTCACGAGGCTTCCTTTCCCCGCTCGCTCGGCGGCGGCTACGTAATCCTTGCTCAGAAAATAAGGCACGCGCAAATCGTCCGTTCCGTGAACTATAAGCACGGGCGACAACAGATTTTCCACAAGCTCAACTCCTCCGCGCGCTTTATACGCAACGGGATCTTCGCTCGGCGAGCGACCTATCCAAATATCCATTTCATCGCGGAATTCCTTGATCTCGGAATCGAATTCATACCACGCCGCGTAATCTCCGATCGGCGTAAGCGCGTTCACGGCGCAAAACAGATCGGGAAATTTTCCCGCCATCGCAAGCGCGTTGCCGCCTCCGCCGCTACCCGATTCGAAATAAACGATCTTATCGCTCAAAAGATATTCGGAATATTCTTCGATCGCGAAATTTATCGCGTCGTACACGTCGTAAAGTTCGTATCCGTTACAATCGGGTCTACCCGTAGAAAACGCTCTGCCGCGCATATCCACGTCGACGAGCAAATAATCCGATCCGGAAGTTTCCATATACTCGAATTTTTTCACGGACATATGCCAGCCGTGCGTTCCGGCGACCAAATAAGACGGCTTTTTCGGCTTTACTATCCTTACGGCGAATTCCACGCCGTCCGTAACCGTCGATTTGACTATCCTGAAATCGCAGTAAGGCGAAAATTTTTCTTCGACCTTGCTTCGTGTTTCGCGTACCGTGTCTTCGTATTTTTCAAGCTCCATTATTCGACGATCCTTTAATATAATGCTCCGTACTTATCGAGCAATGCGTGGATTTCGTTTATGTCTGCGTCTCCGATGCTCACCGAGCCGGCAAGCGCTACGGCGACCGCCGTTCCCGCGCCTTCGCCCATACAGCACGATATCGGCATAACGCGCACCGCCGCCTGTGCTTCGTGCGTAGACGAAACGCTCCTGCCCGCCACGCAAAGATTATCCGCGCCCTTTACGATAAGGCTTTTCAGCGGTATCGTATAAAAATCGTTTTGTTTTACTTTTTTCAAAACGGTTCCCGCGCCGGAGCCGCTATGAATATCTATCGGATAATTTCCGCGAGCGACGGAATCGGGAAACTTTTTACAATCGAGTATATCGCTTTCGGTCAACGTATATTCGCCGATTATCCGACGGCTTTCGCGCACGCCTATCGACGAAGCGGATTTTATTATATAACTGTTCTTAAACATATCGAAATTCGATTTCAAAAATCCGTACAACTCGAACATCTGTTCGCGCGCTTCTTTTTCCGCCGCCGAAAGATCGACTGCGTTCAAAGAGTCTTTGCCTATAACGCGCGTAGTGTTGAAATGCAAAGCGTTCGGTATAAGGGACGGAAATATAAGAACGTTTTCTCGCGGATTTTTTATTTTGCCTTCGGCTTGCATTTTACGGTATAATCCGTTTACTTTTTTTCTGATCTCGAAATAATTCAGATCTCCGCAATCGACTCCGCCCAAATTAAAACAAAGCGTCATAGGCTGGCGGCGATCCGCATCGTTCGTTTCGTATCCGAATCCAGCAAAATGCACTATATCCGCGTCGCCCGTAGCGTCTACGAAGTATTTCGCGCCGAGCTTATACGCGCCGCCTTTATTGAATAAAGTTACGCTTTCCACCTTGTTGCCGTTACGCATCGCGTCGGTAACGGAAGTGTGTAAAAGAACGTTTACGCCGTATTTTTCGGTCATTCCGTCGAGAACGAATTTCAGGTGTTCTTCGCCGAATACCACGCCGTCGCTCGATAAGCCGCCGATCTTTTTCAAATCGTTTATTATTTCGGCGAATATTCCTGCGTTCACGGATCCCCGAGCGCCGTTATCATCCGTATTCCAATATGCCACGAACGGGTTTACCGAGTTGTTGCAAGCCGCGCCGCCGAAATAACCCGACTGCTCGACGAGCAAAACCGAAAGTCCTTGCCTTGCCGCCGCTATGGAAGCCGAAACTCCGCTCAATCCGCCGCCCGCAACTATAAGATCGTAAATTTTTTCATTCATATTTATTACCTTTACCTGCAATACGGCATTTTATAAAGCCGTAAGTTTGAAAAACGCCGCCTGTCCCGCTCCGAGTTTCAAATTCCCGTCGTATTCGATTTCTTTGCCTTTGCGATATTTCTCCGTCTTAAAACCGTTTCGGAACTCGATGCAAAGCGAAGCCTCGTCGTTATAAAACGGATCCGTTATATTCTGCACAGCATATACGTAACCGTCTGCGCCCGCAAGTTCCGTAATGAGAACGTTGCCGTGTTTTATTTCGACGTGTTTTACCGCGGACAAAACGTCGGCATCCACTTTATCGAGATAATCGGGCACCGGCTCGGTTTCGTTTGCAGTAAACAGTCTCATTCCGTTATATTCGTAACCGCTCAAAATTTTCTCGAAAGAACGGAACTCGGAATGGATCTTTTTTACTTTATAATACAGCCGAGTTCGCGTTCCGTCGCGGTTGATAAGCGACGCTCCGTCGAGAAACTTTTCGTTTTCGCTCACATTCTGCTGTTTTACGCAATAAGTAAAATACCCTATGTTTTTCACTCCCAAACCGACCATAAGATTCAACTGCCAATAGATATCGTTTTCGGTACAATTTCTGAACGTGATCCGCCCGCTCGGATTAAGCATGCCGAACGACTGTATGACGATCCTGAGTTCTTTATCGCGCCGTTTGCATATACGTGCGGCGAGTTGCAACGATCTCAAACAAAAATCGTGCGTAATGCCGTCGCGCCGAAACGGATATTCGTCAAAACAAATCGAATCCCCGTCGGTAGCGTCGAGATAACTTTCGAGATACTCCGAATACGCTTCGTAAGGATCCGTTTTATCCGCAGAGAAACGCTCTACCGCAACGCTCATGGGAAAAAGATTACACTGTAAAAACACATTCGGGACGACGCGTTTTAACGAGCGGTACACTCTCCCGTAAGCCTTGAACTGATAAAACCGCGGTTCGTCTTTGAGTTGCATACCGTAAAAAGCGGGATGAGAAGCATACGGCGCCACATACTCCGCCATACGCGCGTCCAAATCGCTTTCCGTAGCGAAAAGCCTGCCGTCGCCCACTATGTCGTCGTTTTCTTTGCAAAGCTCTTTGATCCTGCCGTCGCTTACTATTATTTTGTCCGCGCCTGCTTTATAAGCGTTGTCCATACAAAGTTTCGTATTGCTTGTTTCCCATTTCTCGCCGTTATATTCGTTTTCGTGCTGCAACAGGACCACGTTGAATCCGGCGTTCAGATATTCTTTATATCGCGCGACGGTGCGAAAATCTTCGCCGTACGAATACACGGTGCCGTCGTGGATCCACGTACCGTCGGTCGGAGAAGAATATCCGTAAAACTCAAATCGATCGCTTAACATAATTTCAAGATCCGTCTAAACTTTATTGCGCGCTTTTAAGCGGAACCATAAACTCGGCATAGCCTGCCGAAACGACCGTCGAATACTTTCCGCCGTCGAGCTTTTTATACGAAAGTTTACCTTTCTTATACACGGCAACGTAATCGTATCCGTCCGAAAACTCTACGGTAACATTCATGGCGGTCCTGCCTTCGTCGGCAAATCCCGGATCTATGATATTCTGAACCATATACATATTAAGTCCGTTCTTCCCGTCTTTAAGTTCGGTAACGAGCGCTATATCGTTATCCGTTTCGAAACTCTTTATAAGTTCGAGAGTATCGTTTACGAATAATTCCGTATGCGCGCGCACGCTGAAATTTACCGGCGTATGCGTAAAAATGCTCGCCGCGTTATACTTAAAACTCAGAACGGTGTCGGCGAATTCCTGCATTTCTTTATGGATGCTTTGCGCATAACCGTATATCGGAGTTTTCGTACCGTCATGATCTATAAACGAACCGCCGTCGGTAAAATTATGCGAATCCGTAAAACTCTCTTGTTTTGTAAAATACGTGAAATACGGAATATCGGTAACCCCGAAACCCATAAAGCTGTTGAGCTGAGAATAAATTTCGCTCTTTTCACACGCTCTGTAAAATTCCGCTCTGTTCTTGAACGAACTTGCCGATTGCGCCACCGAGTGCATTTCAACGCCGTACTCTTTGCATATTTCCGCCGCGATTTTCAGCGTTGCGTAATGATAGGTGGATATTCCCTCGCCGCGCGCCTTAAACGGATAGCTGTCGAAACAAAGCTCTTTCGCTCCCGAATGATCCAAATAAGATTTAAGGTAGCCCTTATATGCGTCGGTCAAATTATCGTACGCGCCGTCCGCGCCGTAACGCGACATGAGATCTCCGCCTATCGAATACAGATTGCTGTGTATATACGCGTTCGGCAAATGTTTCTTTATCGCTTTATACACTGCGCCGTAAGCCGGCAACTGATTCCACCAAGGCTCGTCCACAAGCACTACGCCGTAAAACCCGGGCATATCCTTATAAAGATCCAAACATTCCGCAACGTACGATTCGAACGCTTCCTGCGTGGAAAAAGCGGCTCCGTCGCCGACCGGCAAAGAAGTCTGAATAAGACTGCACAGTCGATTGTCGGTAAGTATTATCTTGTCGATCCCCGCCTCAAAAGCCTTGTCGAAGCAGAGTTTCGCGTTGCTCGTCGCCCAATCTTCGCCGTCGTAAGCGTTTTCGTACCTGAGCATCAGAATCGTCATCCCGGCGTCTTTATATTCCTTGAAACGCTCTGTCGTGCGGAAATCTTCTCCGACGTCGTAAACGACTTTGTCGAGCGAATACGTTCCGTCGGTAGGTCCCGTATAACCGAAAAACTCGAAGTTTTTGCCCGCGTCGGAATAATCGGGCATAGAGACCGGGATCGCTTCTTCGCCGCTCTGCGTTTTGTCGTTGCACGCCGCCGTTCCGAAAAGCATCAAAACCGATATAAACAGCGCGAATATTTTTTTCAAACAACTTTTCATTTCGTTCTACCCTCTCTGTTGATCTATTTCATACGGCTCGGTAAACGTAAATACCGTTTTACCGAATTCGCCGCCGTCTGCCGTTTCGGGTCTTATAACGGGATAACAAACGATGTTTTTCATATCGGCGGTGATCGACGACTTCGCAACGCTTACTTCCGCCCTGAAAACTTCGGTCAAAGTTTCGCCATCGCCGATTTCACTCAAAATATATACGAGTTTGATATTATCGCCGTCTTCGACGGAACCGACCGTATACTTATATTTCTGTCCGTCGACAAGTTGACTGTCGGCAATCTTCGGCGGATTGCTTTTTGATTCATATAACGTATGTTGCGCGTCTATTCTGTTTTGATTTGTCCCCTCAGTCAGCGTTTTTTCTATTCTGTTCGGTCCGAAAACATACAATCTGTTCGGTGCTTTTCCTTCCGCTCCGCCCTTATTGTTATAAATCCCGTTTATCGCCAAAATACCTTTGCCGCCTTCGGAATGAGTCATATTTCCGAGAGAAACGTTATCCGCAAACATCATGACTTGCGGCAAATTTTTGCCCGTAAAATAAAAGTCTATATATTTTCCGACTATGCTTGCGTCCTTAAACGCGATGTACTGACGCTGCGTACTGTCGCCCGTAGTAAACGCTTCATACCCGTTTGTTCCGTAACGTCCCGTAAGCGTAACCGTTTTCGTATCTACGTCGATCTCCGCGCCGTTAGAAAGAAGAATATGTTCGTAACCGGACGGCGAAACGGGAACCGACACGTTATAGCTTCCGGAATATAAGCCGTTATATCCTATCGTAGGCGTTATTTTTATATCGAACGTAGTAAAACCGACTGCTTCCGCTCCGAGAGCCGCGACCGAAAATTCGCGCTTTTCATCCTTTTTCACTTGCTTATACAGCTTGCCGTTTACGATCACGTTGTAACGTTCGGCGCCTTCGACGGCATCCCAGGTAATAATTTGTTTTGCGGCATCGAACGAAACTCCACTTGCGTCGAATTCGGTACCGAAAAGAGCGTCGCGGTAAACTTTGAACGTAACGTCCTTGCTCACGGATCCGTAGAACACAAGTTGACCCGATTTGGGCAGACCTTTCGATCTGCCGTCTTTGATCATATTCGTAAGCCCGAAAGTTTCCTTGCCTTCCGCTCCCTGCGCGACCAATTCATACGTATCGTCGGCGTTTATCTCGTACAGATACCAAAATATCTTGCCGCTCGCGTAAGTGCCGCGTTCTTCGTCCCAAGTACTCTCGACTCCCTGCAAACAAAGTTCCAATCCGTAGTGTTTTTCCGCTTCGAGATGATCCCAACCGAAATTTTCTATTTCTTCGTTTACGTTGGATATTTTAACGCGAACGGTCCCGTCGCCGAATTTATTCGTAGCATATAAAGAATACTTCTTCGGAGATCTTTCGAGCGTGAACACGCAACCCGTTCCCGCGTACAAGCCGTAATCTTTGCTGCCGTCCAATTTTTCGGGATTTTCGGTAAGCAGTCCTATATACGGAACGTTCTTTCCGTAAAATTCCACTCTCACCGTTTCGCCTATATTGTATATTTCGTCATACGCAACGTAAGACGCGTTAGCCATATCCGCATTGCCCAAAAGTTTAACGGTGTTCGGATCTATGCCCCCTTGCGGCAGTCTCGCGAATTGCGCGTTTTTAAGTCCGTCGACTCCGTCGACTTCGTCCGCGCTCACGTTATCGAGTACGGTCGCGTTAAACTCGGCATAAACGGTTCCGCCCTTATTCGTTACGGCAAACTTAAACGTGTAGTCCGCTATGCGGTCGAACGTAAACGACGTCGCCTCGGAAAGATCCACGGTATCAGTTTGATTATCGTTGACCGTTTCCGCAAGGCTTACGGGCGCATGATTTTTTATCTTTACGGATACGATCTTCATCTCGTAATCCGTATCGGATATGACCGACGGTCCGAGACGCGTCAAGATAACGTCGAGCGGGCGCGTCGCATTAAGCGCGTACAGCTGAGTAGACGCGGGAGCCATAACTACGGGCAAAACGTCGTAAACCGTAAGTTTCTTTTCGCTCGTTTCGGAATTTTTGCCTTTTGAAAGAGTGTATTTGAAATTATATACGCCGGCTTTTGCAAGACAGACCGTCGTTCCTTCTTTGTTTACCGGCGTAGCCCCGTCGGTAGGATCTTCGTATTCTATAACAAGCGTTGCGGTAAAGCCGTCGACCGCCGCTATGTAATCGTCGACGTCTATCACCGTACCCGCGTAATGCGTTCTTTCAAACGCATCGGTAAATTCGGGCTTGGGAACGGGTCCGCCTTTACCGTTGCACCCTATCACGAAAGCCGCGACGACGGCGATCAGCGCCGTCAGTACCGACAATGTGAATTTTTTGTTTTTCAATTTATTTTCCTCCTTTTATCAACCTTTTAATCCGCCGAGCGAAACGTTTTTTATAATGAGATTCTGACTGAGCGTAAATAACAGTATGACGGGCAACGCCGTCATGACGACGGACGCGAAATATACGCCTTTCGAATTTGCTTCCCAAGTGGACGACGTCTGAAACAGATACAGTCCGTACGCGAGATTC
>DBEXQE010000129.1:0-1948 GCA_048167245.1 Christensenellales bacterium
CGTGGTCGTAGCGCTGATAGTCAAAATAATCCTGCATAAGCCGAAAAAAGAAGAAGAAACCCAAGACGATAATAAATAAATGTGGGAAAGCGCAGTCGCCGCGCAGACGGGCAACAGGCGGCGGGTCGATAAGGGCGCGTATTTCGAATACGTAACCGCATCGACGCGACGCACGTAGCCCGTATCCGCGGATGAATGTGCTTTCCGGAAGGAGACTTATGAAATACGTTGTTGTGCTTTGCGACGGTATGGCGGACTACCCCGACGAAAACGGTCTTACTCCGATGACGATCGCGAAAAAACCGAATACGGACGCGCTGTGCGAGCGCGGCGAACTCGGACTCGTGCGGACGGTCCCCGCGGGAATGAAACCCGGTTCCGACACCGCAAATCTGTCGGTCATGGGCTACGATCCGAAAATTTACTACACGGGCAGATCGCCGCTCGAAGCCGCAAGCATAGGCATAAAACTGAACGACGACGACGTTACTTACAGATTGAATCTCGTTACGCTGTCGGACGACGAGCCGTTTTCGGCGAAAAAAATGCTCGATTATTCCGCGGGCGAGATAAAGACCGAAAAAGCCGCGAAACTCATAGAACTGTTGAAGCCGATCGTTCCGAAAGGTTTCGAACTTTTTGCGGGAGTGTCTTACAGGCACTGCCTGGTTTACCGCCACGGCAAAAGCGGCGCGGAGCTTACTCCCCCGCACGACATTTCGGGCAAAGAGATACGCGAATATCTGCCCAAGGGCGAAAGCGCGAAAGTCTTTCTCGACTTTTACGAAAAAGCGAATAAGTTGCTTGCTACTTCGCCCGAAAACGACACGAAAGCGAACGCGGTATGGCTTTGGGGCGAAGGCAAAAAGCCCGCGCTCGACGGTTTTGAGAAAAAGTACGGCAAGAAAGGCGCGGTGATCTCGGCGGTCGACCTTATAAAGGGCATAGGACTGCTGACCGGCATGCAGGTAAAATACGTAGACGGCGCTACGGGAACCGTGAACACTAATTTCGACGGAAAAGCCGCCGCCGCGATCGAAGCGCTTAAAGAAAACGATTACGTATATATCCATCTCGAAGCGCCCGACGAGTGCGGTCATCAGGGCGACAAGGCGGGCAAAATAAAAGCTATCGAACTTATAGACGAAAAGATAGTCCGTCCCGTTTACGACGCGCTGAAAAAGAGCGGAGAGCCTTTCAGAATGATGATACTGCCCGACCACCCTACGCCGCTGTCCGTCCGAACTCACGTTTCCGACCCCGTGCCGTACGTGCTTTACGACAGCTCCGAAAAAGTAAAAAGCGGGCGCAAATTCGACGAAAAAACAGCCGCTTCCGCAGGGATAACCGTGGAAAGCGGCGTAAAACTCACCGAGAAATTATTTTCTTAACCTAACAGGGGAAGCCTTTTGTGATGGCGTTCAATTCGTTTATATCCGTAAGAGCGGCTTGCCGTCCGTGCAGGTACGCTTTTACGCGTCCGTCGGAAGAATTTCTTTTTACGTCCAACTTCTTTTCGACCACGAAATAATCGGCGTTATCCACGCGCGGGCAAACGCTTCCGCCGTTTTCTATAACGCTCACCACGAGATCTTCGAAATCGCGCCGCCGTTCTACCGTTTTGGAAAAAGCAACGCTCTTGCCGTCGAGCGCGCCGCCGTGCTCGAATCGTTTGTAAGCCCGCGAGTAATACTCCGTAACGCTGATCGGTTTGCCCTGCTCGTCGCGTATCTTGTGCGGCGTAAAATCGTAGCCGTCGTACGGGAGCGAAAACCTGTCGAGCGCGCTTTTTAGGCTTATGCACTTCGGGTCGACTTTTAATGACAGATCGTTCGTTATCACGGTATCCGCGGAGTACGAACTTGCGGCTATCGCTCCGCCGACGGAAAGTATCTTTTCGGCGAGCGACGATAAGTTACATTCCGCAGTTATCGCGTTGTCTATATAA
>DBEXQE010000130.1:0-2886 GCA_048167245.1 Christensenellales bacterium
TTTCATAACAATCGAAATTTTCCGTACGGCAGACAAGTAGCTTAAGGAAAACCGCATTGCAGAGAGCGTTTCCCGTTAGGGCTGAAAGAAACGTATGCGGACTTTATTGCGAAACCGTTGCCCAGGAGAGCGACTCGGCGTAATCCGAGAAAATAAGGTTGCCTTGCGGCGACGAATTAAGGTGGAACCACGGTAAAACAAATCGTCCTTAAAGAATGTTTATTCTCGGGACGATTTTTATTTTACCGAATTATAAGGAGAAGAATTATGAAAGTTACGTTAAAAGACGGCGCTGTAAAAGAATTTGACTCGGCGCTCAAAGCGTCCGAAATCGCGCTTTCCATAAGCGAAGGCTTGGCGCGCGCCGCGTTGGCGGCAAAAGTCGACGGGAAAGTCGTGGACTTGAATACCGTGATAGATTCGGATTGCACGTTCGAAGTGCTTACTTTCAAGGATAAGGAAGGGCAGGACGTATACCGTCATACGGCGGCGCATATTCTCGCGCAAGCCGTTAAAAATATTTTTCCGACGGTACAGCTCGCTATCGGACCGACCATAAAAAACGGTTTTTATTACGATTTCGATTTTTCGTCTCCGATCACGCAAGACGATTTCGAGCTTATAGAGAAAGAAATGCAGGCGATAATAAAAGCCGATTTTCCGATCGTCCGTATCCCCGTTACGAAAAAGCAGGCGATAACGCAAATGAAAGGCTTTAACGAGAATTATAAGCTCGAACTTATAGAAGAATTGCCCAAAGGCGAAGAGATCACTTTGTATAAACAGGGCAATTTTGTGGATCTGTGTCGCGGACCGCATCTCGTTAGCACCGGAAAGGTGAAGTTTTTCAAGCTGACTCAGCTTGCGGGCGCGTATTGGCGCGGCAACGAGCATAACAAAATGCTTACGCGAATTTACGGTACCGCGTTCGATAAAAAAGCAGACCTTACCGAATATTTGCAAAAAGCGGAAGAAGCGAAAAAGCGCGACCATAACAAGCTCGGGCGCGATTTGGGAATTTTCATGACGAGCGATATCGTCGGGCAGGGATTGCCCATTCTTATGCCGAAGGGCGCTAAAATATTGCAGATTTTACAGCGTTTTGTCGAAGACGAAGAAGCCAAGCGCGGTTTTATGATCACGAAAACTCCGAATATGGCAAAATCGGATCTTTATAAGGTGTCGGGGCATTGGTCGCACTACCGCGATAAAATGTTCATTTTGGGCGAGATCGACGAGAACGGAGAAGGCGTCGATAAGGAAGAAGAAGTTATGGCTTTGCGCCCGATGACTTGCCCGTTCCAATATCAGATATTCAAAAACGGCTTGAAATCTTACCGCGATCTGCCTTGCAGATACAGCGAAACGGCTACCGAATTCAGAAAAGAAGCGTCGGGCGAAATGCACGGGCTTATTCGCGTGCGTCAGTTTACGCTTTCCGACGGGCATATCATTTGCACGAAAGAGCAGGTTGCCGACGAATTCAAGAACTGTCTCGATCTCAGCTATTATATACTCGATTGTTTGGGAATGCGCGGCGACGTAAGTTTCCGTTTCTCCAAGCGCGGAAAGTCGAAATCGGATAAGTATATCGACAACGACGAAGCGTGGAACAACACGGAAGCTATGATGAAAAAGATTCTCGACGATTTGAAGCTCGATTACGTTGAAGCGGACGACGAAGCGGCGTTCTACGGTCCGAAATTGGATATTCAGACCACTAACGTTTACGGAAAGGAAGATACGCTTATCACCATTCAGATCGACTTTGCGGCAGGCGAGAGTTTCGACATGCAATACGTGGACGAAGACGGCGTGAGAAAGACCCCGTTCGTAATTCACCGCAGTTCCATAGGTTGTTACGAACGTACGCTTGCCATGCTTATCGAAAAATATGCGGGCGCGTTCCCGTTGTGGTTCAGCCCTACGCAAGTGCGCGTTTTGTCGCTTACGGACCGCACTGCGGATAGAGCAAGCGAGATCGTTAAGGAATTGCAAAAGTCGGGTATTCGCGCGGAAGCCGACAACAGAAGCGAAAAGATCGGTTACAAAATACGCGAAGCACAGATCGAAAAAATTCCTTATATGCTCATAATCGGCGATAAGGAAGCGGAGAGCGGAGTCGTTTCCGTTCGCGCACGCTCGGAAGGCGATCTCGGTCAGATGTCGCTCGACGCGTTCCTTGCCAAAATCAATGAAGAGATCGACAAGAAAATTTGCAAGGCGTAAGACTAATTGCGTCAAATCGCTTGACATTATTCGCTTAATGGAGTATATTATTAATGTTAGAAGAGATCACATCTCACCGCACGAGTTGCTTTTGCGGTAACGCCGATTGAACAAAGTCGAAGATTTATGTTTTGATATGCGGTTGAGTTGTATCTCGACCGCTTTATTTTCAATCAAATTTCGGAGGAAACTATTATCAATAAGGATATCGAGATCAATGAGCGTATCAGAGATCGTGAGGTTCGTGTGATCGATGAGGACGGAACGCAGCTCGGGATCATGAGCGCGGCGGAAGCTAACGGGATAGCGGACAGGAAAAATCTGGACTTGGTCAAGATAAGTCCGAACGTAACGCCGCCCGTGTGCAAGATCATGGATTACGGCAAGTATAAGTTCGATGCCGCAAAGCGCGAAAAGGACGCGCGAAAAAATCAGAAAGTCAGCGAACTCAAAGAAGTTTGGCTGTCTATGACGATCGACACGCACGACCTTGAAACGAAAGCGAAAAGCGCGGTCAAATTTCTTTCGGCGGGCGATAAGGTCAAAGTTTCCATAAGAATGCGCGGTCGTCAGCAGGCGCATGCCGATATCGGCGTGGACGTTATGAACCGTTTTTACGCTTTGTGCGAAAACGTGTCGTCGATGGATAAAAAGCCG
>DBEXQE010000131.1:0-5824 GCA_048167245.1 Christensenellales bacterium
TGTTTTAATGAATTTCGGTCTTATGGACGGATTTCTGCGGCTCGGGCGGCTGTTTCCGCCGTCTTACGCATTCACGGCGATCGCAATGCTGATAATTCCGTTTACGGCGGCTTTGGCGCACCTGATAATGGCGCCGTTCGAGAAAATGAACAACGCGGGCTATAAGAAAAGAGCCGAAAGAGTTCTTGCGAGCATGCCCGATCTTATCAGAATAGGCATTACTGGCAGTTACGGCAAGACGAGCGCGAAAAACATTTTAGCTACAATGCTTGAAAAGAAGTACCGCGTTTCGTATTCTCCCGCGAGCTACAACACGCCGATGGGACTTAGCCGCGTCATAAACGACGGATTGAAAGAAACCGACGAAGTTTTCATCGCCGAAATGGGCGCGCGGAACGTGGGCGATATAAAGGAACTCGCGCAAATGATCCGACCGAATTACGGGCTTATAACTTCGGTAGGCAATCAGCATCTCGAAACGTTCGGCTCGCTCGAAAACATAGTGAACACGAAGTTCGAACTTGTCGAAAATCTCGCGCCGGGCGGCATAGCCGTATTCAACGGCGACGGCGAAAAGGTCGTCGAAATGTTCGAATGCGCAGAAACGGAAAAACGACTGTCGGGCAGTATCGACCTGCCGGGGGCGTCGGCTTACTATTCGGACGTGAAAGTCGGAGCGCGCGGAACGGAATTCGTTGCAAACATTGGCGGCAAAAGCATTGAAATAACGACGCGATTGCTCGGAAAACATATCCCGGGTCTTATGCTTTCGTGCGCGGTGATAGCCGATCTGCTCGGAGTTCCTTCGGACGACATCGCGGCGGCTTGCAAAGAGATAGAACCCGTGGCGCACAGGTTGCAACTCATCGACCGCGGCGACACGGTAATAATAGACGACGCATACAACGCGAATTCGGAAGGCTCGAAAAACGCGTTGGAAGTTCTGGGAAAGTTCGATATGGCAAGAGTTATAGTAACTCCGGGGCTTGTGGAACTCGGAACGGAAGAAAGTGCGGCGAACGAAGCGCTCGGAGCCGCGATCGCCGAAAACGCAGACTATGCGCTTTTGATAGGTGCGCGCGCGGAAAGTATCAAAAAAGGCGCACTCGATAACGGAATGAAGGAAGAAAACGTTTTCGTTCTCGGAACTCTCGACGAAAGCGTTACGAAATTACAGGAGATAGCGGGCAGGAAAGTCGTGCTGTTCGAAAACGATTTGCCCGACAATTATTGAGTCATGAAAAGAAACAGGAACGTATTTATAACGGGCGGCACGCGCGGCATAGGGCGCGGACTCACGGAAGCGTTTGCGGAAAACGGGTTCGGCGTCGCGTTCTGCTACAAAAACTCCGACGCGCTCGCAAAGGAAATAGTCGCGGAATTCACCGCAAGGCAAGTCAACGTGCTTGCGATCGAATGCGACGTAAGCGATTATAAAGCCGTACAAAGGGCTTATAAGGAAATAAAGATTTGTTTCGGGTTTACGGACACCGTTATCAATAACGCGGGCGTGAGCCGCTATGCGCTGTTTACAGACGAAACGGAGAAAGATTTCGACGCGGTGGTGAACGCGAACTTAAAGAGCGTTTTCAACGTGTGCAACGTATTCGCGCCCGATATGGTGTCGGAAAAGTTCGGGCGGATAATAAATATATCGTCCGTTTGGGGCGTTTGCGGAGCGTCCATGGAAACGCTGTATTCGATGACGAAAGCGGGCGTTATAGGACTTACGAAAGCGCTGTCGAAAGAACTTGCGCCGAGCGGAATAACCGTCAATTCGATAGCGCCCGGGTTTATCGACACGGATATGAATTCCGTATTTACCGAAGCCGAACGCCGCGAGATTGTAAACGAAATTCCCGTCGGGAGAGAAGGCGACGTAAAGGATATCGCCGCCGCCGCGCTGTATCTTGCGGGGGAGAACAGCGGATTTATCACGGGCGAAGTGATAAACGTAAACGGCGGCATACTGTAAAATACGCTTTATAAAAAAACATATCGAAAAAGGCAAGTCCTTGATCTCGGGCTTGCCTTTTTCGTACGGTTTGTTTTCTTAATCGTCGAACTCGTCAACGTACGGATCGGGATCCGCGGGTTTTTCTTTTTCGACTTCTTTTACCGCAGGTGCGGGTTCGGTCGGTTTTTCTTCCTTAGCGGGAGCTTCGTCTTCGACAGGCTCGCTTTCCGCCGTTTCGGTCGGTTCGTCGTCGCTCTGTTCCGCTTGCTCCGTTTGTTCCGCCGTTTCGGTCGGTTCGGTCGTTTCCGCGGGCTCGATAATTTCCGTCGTTTCTTCGACTTCTGCGGTTTCGGTCGCTTCTTCCGCTTTTTCTTCCGTAACTGTTTCGGTCGGTTTCTCCGAAGCGTCGTCGTCGAATTCGCCGTAAGTCTTATCGTCGGCTTTCGAGGTTTTTACTTTTTCTCCGCCGCGAGCGTTTTCGTTGTGGATATCGTTAAGAGTATTCTTTCTGTCGTAACCGCTCGTCTTTTCGACTTTAACGCGCTTTTTCGATTTGTTGTCCATAACGCGGCGAACGACTATTCCGACTATCGCGATAAGGAGCGCGATCGAGAACAGTATCGACGGAACGAGCCACCAGTTGAACGAAGGCTTTGCGGGCGTCGTGTCGTCGCCGCCCGTCGTATCGTCGGACGCTACCGTCAAGTCGGCTTTTACGGCGTAAGTTACGTTCTTTTCGACTTCGCCGACGTTAAACGATTTTACTGCGGAGTCTTCCATTTTTTCAGCCGCGTCGTCGTACTGAACGTTGTCTATTTCGGTGAACGTGATATCGTTCACGTACACTCTGCCGGAGCAGTATTGATTTGTGTATTCGCTTCCGCCGAGCGTTATCGCAACCGAAACGGTCCTTTCTTCGCTTCCGCCGAGAATATAGAACTCGAACGTTTTGAACGTTTCGTTATCCACCGTTTGGTCGGTAACCGTGCGCGTGCTCAGAATATTGCCGAACTTGTAATCCGTTCCCGTAAGTTCCACTCCCGCGCCGATCGCCGTGTCCGCGTTGCCGGATCCGAGATCCGCTTTGAGCGTTACGGACAGTTTGTAGTACGTGCTTGCCGCGACCGTATAGCCGTTGTCGAGCGTCAGGCGCGAAGCGGTGGGGGATACGTTGCGCAGGTAAAGAACGCCGTTATTGTTCGCGTTCTCGTCGCCGCGGAAATAAGACGGGATCTCGTAAGCGCCTTCGGGGATATTCTTCGAATCGAATATTCCGTAAACGACGCCGTCCGTGTTGGCGCTTCCGATCGCCGAAAGCGACCAGTTGTACGGGTGCTTTACAACGCCTTCGTCGTAATAGTCGTAAGCCGTGAAGTCTTCGGCTTTGAACGTGTACGCCGCGCTCTTTATGCGTCCGCCGAGACGCATAGCTTCTTCGTATTCGCTCTTGAAAGTCGCGTAGCTTTCGTCATCCGCAAGCGCCGCATACGATACCTGCGAGAAGAACACTGTGCCGCTCGAAAGTTTCGAGTTGTTGTTCTTGTTCCTGTCGAGCATGCCGAGCCACAGTTCTACCGAAACGGTCTTGTCCGCGGTCCCGCCTTCTACGTAGAAAGTGAACGTTTCGAAGCCGTTCGTGGTTTTGATGTTTTCGATAGTCGCCAGAACTTTCGTTTCGCTCTTCAATATAAGATTTGCGCCGTAGCCTGCTTTTACGTCGGCTCTTAAAGTAACGGTGAGCCTGTTGGCCGTATTTGCCGTAAGCGTTATATCGGACGAACGGTAGCCTACCGCAGTGGGGTCCTTGCTCGAAATCACGAGCAGATTGCCTTTTTCGCCGCGGCGGGGATTGACTATCCCGTTTTCCGTAAGATCCTTGTACATATCGCCCGAGAAGTCTTTTTCGGTCGGGACTATCCCGCTCACTACGCTCTCGTAGTCGCAGTACGAATCGTTGGACGAGTAGCCGCTCCAACCCGCGTCGGTCGCCGTTACCTTAGTCCAGGAAGCGGGGGCAAGGGGATACTTGTATTCGTCGTAATCTCCCGCAAGGAAGAACGCGCCGTTCGTAACGCCGCTGTCGTTGTTTGCGAACGTTCCGTCTATCGAAACTATCGTGCCGTTTGCGCTGTTTTCCGTAAATTCCGCGCTCGTGATCGTATCGAAACGGATATTGTTGAACATTACCGTTCCGCGCGCCTTGTCGGTTTCGCTTCCGCCGAGCCTTAAAACGATTTGGAAGTTATATTCTTCGATCGACGAACCCTGGATATAGAACGCGTATTCTTTCCAACCGTGTCTGCCCGCGGAGTTTTCGTCGCCCGTAACGTTTTCGATAACGAATTCTCTGTATTCGTCATCTTCGCCGCCGGAAACGAGTTTATTCGTTTTGAGAACGATATCCGCGCCGGACGAGTCGCCGACGCCGTCGGTTTTTACCCATATGCCGAGTCTGCGGTACGAGAACATAGGAACGGTAAGCGATTTTTTGGAAGTGAAACCAGTGTACGCTTCGCCGTAGTTCTTCGTGTCGCCGGTCTTGTCCTTAAAGGACGAAATGATCAGTATGTTTTTAAGATAATCGTTAGCCTGCGCGTAGCTTCCGTTGCTCGTCGGGAACGTGCCCACCGACGTTTTCGGAGTTTCGTCGAGCCCGTATGCGTCGTTGTTTACGGAACCGCCGTAAACGAAGCCGTCTTTCGCGTTGTCTACCGAACCGATATTGTGATCCCAGTTATCGCTATCGAATGCGAATTCGAGTTTTTGGTCATAAGGAATGGTTTCGTCGCTTTCGAAAGCCGTTTTGAGAGAAAGATCGACTACTTGATAGTAGTTCTGTCTTTCGTCGTCCATCGTTTCCAGATGATCGACGTACGAATTGTATTCTTCGGCGCTGAGTTCTCTGCCTTCGACCATATCGAAGAACGCGTAACCCGAAGCGTAGTTTGTAATGTTGTCGTCGGCGTATTCGTCGCCTACGCCGAGAGAAAGAGAAACAGTTTTGCTTCCGAGCGGGGAAGTAGCTATATAGAAAGTGAACTTTCTCCAACCGTAAAGGTTCTTGCCGGCTTCCATCGGAGCGTTGGAGTCGCTGTTGTAGGGGAATTCGAGCCTTTTGACGGTGTTTATCTTGTTAAACGCGTAGTCGCCGCCCAAACCGTTAAGTCTTACGCTTGCGCCCGAGTTGTCGCGGAAGTTTCCCGTTCTTACCCACGCCGAGATCACGTAGTAACCGTTTGCGTTCAGCGTTACGTCGGACGACGTGTATTTGACCGCCGTGTTCGACGAACCGGTCGTGTTTATCATAAGGAATTTGGAGCCGCCTTCCAAACCTTCGCTACCCTTGCCGAACGGCGTTTGCGGAAGATTGTTTTCGAATTCCGCGTATTGGGTAAGTTTGGACGCGTCTTTGTTTTCCGTCGTATTGAAAGTCGCGGGGTCGAGAACTCCCGAAACGGTCGCGCCTTCGCTTACTCCGTCGGCGGTGCTTTTCGTCCAGCCCGTGGGGGTAGCGGGAAAACTGCCCGACGAGTTTTCGAACTCGTTGTTTTCGAAACCGAGCGTGCTGAGTTCCGCCGCGGCGGCAACGTTTACGCTTTTTCTCGGAGCGATCGCGAAAGCTATCGTCGAGAACAAAAGAGCGAGCAGAAGAAGCGGCAAGACCGCTTTCGACAGGATTTTCTTTTTGAAAAGTTTGTCCATAATTCACCTTTTGAGAGTAGTGTTTCCGAGTCTGTTTTGTGCTTGCGCTACGGATAGAGCGCATACATTATATAATTATATAGTATTTTACTGATTTTAGCAATTAAAAACGCCTATGTTGCCGAAATTTTCACGCTTAAAAAAAACTTTTCCGTTTTATATCGG
>DBEXQE010000132.1:0-15006 GCA_048167245.1 Christensenellales bacterium
TATGCAACACGTTTCGGAACCGTTGAGCGACGGCGGCGCGATACTTGCCGATCTGTCCGACGTTTACAATGCGGTCGCGGAAGGAGAAACAAAGACGGTAAAAGAGAGAATTTCTCCGTCCATGGAGAACATTTTCAATTATAACGGCACGGGAAAATATTACGCTTTTCCGACGCTTAACGACACGAACGGACTCGTCTACAACGCGAAACTTTTCGAGCGCAACGGTTGGGATATCCCGCTTACGACCGACGAGCTTGCCGACCTTGCCGACGAGATAAACATAAGCGGTACGGGCATAAAACCGTTTGCCTGGGTAACGGGATATTGGGAGTACTGCACTTCCGTTTGGTGGGCGCAGTACGAAGGTTTGGAAAATTACGAAAAGTTTTACCGTCCCGATTATAACGTGGCTCCGTCCGATCCAGCTTCGGGTTATTCGCAAAAGGGCAGGGAAGAATCGTTGCGCGTTCTCGAAACGCTTATAACTCCCGCTTCGGGCTATTCGATAGACGGTTGTCTGTCGCTCGAATTTTCCGAGATCCAGGCGGCTTTCGTCAAGCAGGACAAGGCGGCGATGATGCCTAACGGCGGTTGGATGATCAACGAAATGAAAGACAAAACGTTCGGCGAAACTTTCGCGATGATGAAAATGCCCGTGATCTCGGCTCTCGGCGTAAAGCTCGGCATACGCGACCGCGATCTGAGCGCGATAATAAGATATATCGACGGCGGCGAAACGGGAACGGTCCCCGCGTTCGTTTCTACGAAAGGACTGAGTTCCGACGAAGTCGTATCGAGCGTGAGAGAAGCGAGATATCTTAACAGTTCGTCGATAGCGTACACGAACGTCGCGCTCGTTCCCGCATATTCGGACGCGGTCGAACTTGCGAAGAAATTTCTGCTGTATATGACTACTTCGGAAGCCATGACCATAACGTTCGAAAACTCGGGCATGATGCCGCTCGTATATTCCGAGATCGCAGATATCGACGCAGAGTCGCTCAGCCGCTTCGACAGATCGAAAGTAGAGCTTGCGAGATCGGCGGGAGATAAAATGGTATCCATGGAGATAAGCAGCGATCCCGTGTTCTATAAAAACGGATTGCGCGCGTACACTTTTTCGGAAAACGTGTTCCCCGAAAAGACTTTGGCGGCGGCTTCGTCGAAAGACCGCAAAACGGCGAGCAAGATCATAGAAGAAGAAATAACGTACATAGGCGCGTCCTGGAATCACTTCTGCAATAACGCGAGAGAGGTACTCGGGAAATGAGAAGAAAAAGCGTAAAACTGTTTGCGGCGGTCGTCTGCGCGGCGCTTATGCTCGCGGGCGTGATAAGCGCTTCGTCCGTAAAAGCAAACGCGGGTTTGGAGCCGAGCAAGGCGTACGAAACGCAGTTCAACGACGGACCCGTCAGCGGCGGCGCGTGGGAGTATTCGGGCGCGACGGTCGTAACGGACGAAGGCGAAACCGTCGGTATGCGCGTTGAAAACGCGGGCGAAGGCACGGGGCTTATGACGAACCGCGATATAGTCGCCGATAAAGTAACGCTCGAAGTCGATATCGAGTATCTGGAACTTAACGGCGGGTGGCTCGCGTTCATTCTGGGCTTGGATAAAACCGAAGCGCCGATACTCGACTGGAACGTATTCGGCGGCGGGCAATATATTTTGTTGCAAAACGTAGGCGGGAACTGGTATCTCGTAACGCAGGCACCCGACAAGGGCTACGATCTCGTCGACGGCGACGACCGACCGATCAAGGACGGCGACGATGCGGTAAGCAGACGCTACAACAGGCTGTCCGCATTGGGGAACGGCGCAACGCTCGAAAACTTAACGCTGTCGCTCTCGCTCGATACGGACGGAAATCTTATGTTTACGACGCGCGCCGCGGGACAAAGCAAGGACGATGAAACCGTTCTCGCCAAAACGGGCGGGACCCGTTACGAGCCTTACTCGGCGGGAAGAGTCGGGCTTTGCGTTATGCAGGGAAGTCGCGGCGTAAACGCCAAATTCGGCGACGTGAAAGTTTTTTCGGGAGATAAAAGCGAACCAGAAACGAGATTCCGTTTCGGCGGCGAGAACGTTTCTTCCGATTATATTTTGGACGTGGGCAACAACCCGAACAGCCTGTCGTTTGCGGCTAAGGGCAAACTCGCGCTCACGGCGACCGACGGGGCGGACGCGTATGCCGTTTGCAAAACTCCCGTATACTTCGACGAAAACGTAAAGGATTATTCGGTAAAGAATATAAGCGTTTCTCACAAGCTGTTTATCGGCGACGGTTTCGACGGCTCGGACGCTTTTTATGTCTACTTCGGACTTATAAACCCTTACGACACCGAGATAGCGACCGACGGAACGTATGCGCTGAAAATCGCGCCGAGCGGCTTTTCGCTCGTATCGTACGGCGACGGCGGAGAAACGGAGATCGCACAGAGCGCGGCGTATGAAAGCAATTCGGATCATCTCGACGTGAGTTTGTCGCTCGACGGCGACGGAACGCTGTCGGCAAGCGTAGGCGAAACGGTCGCAGTGGCGCCCGAAAAGCATGAACTTCTGCGCAGAAGAACTTATACGGGTTTCGGACTTGTCGGGAACGCGCAAGTCAAGGTGGACGATCTGACCGTTATCAACGCGCTGTATTCGCGCCCGAACAATAAGGATCTCGGCGCCGACTTCGACAACGGAGAACTCAACGTAAGAGAGTGGTATTTGCCCGCTTGGGGCGGCAATATCGACGACCGTTACGACGGTGTTTTTGCGGAAAACGGAGAACTTCGGTTCAAGGACGTGAACAGCAACGCGTCGATAACCACCATACCGCAGTTTTCGAATTTCGAGCTCAAGTTCGATATAACCGATATAAAGCGCGAAGGCTACGTTGGTTCGCCGTTTATAGGCATCATGTACGGGCTGGAATCTTACAAGACGGGCTTTAACGTTGCTTATATAGCCGAAAAGCGACCGTTTATATCGTTCCGACCCGATAACGGCGGTACGAATTATTCGATACTGAACACCGAAAACGAAATAAGCGCAAGACTGCCTTCGAAATACAATATGTTTTCTCCCGCAATGGACGGGAAAGTGTTTACGGTCAGACTGAGCGTAACCGACGGACTCGTAAAGCTGTGCTTAAAAGCGAGCGGCGAGAGCGATTTTACCGAAATAGCCCGCATAAAAGAGAGCGGCTCGATCACGGGTCATATTCGCATAAACGGTTACGGCGACGGCGCGAAAGACGAATGTTCGAACTTTTCGATCGATAATCTGTCGGTAAAAAACACGGATAAAAATCCGCTGAATAAGAACGATTACGGATACCTGTCTAATAAGGATTGGATAACCTGGGGCGGCTTCGAATACGTCGATACGTGGAAGAGTGAAGACCTGTTGCCGATAGCGAGCGGGAACGGAAAGAAAGGCTGTTCCGCTTCGGTCGGGATAAGCGGCGGTATTTCGGCGGTCGTATTGCTTTCGGCGGCGGCGTTCATGGCGGTAAGGAGAAAGAAGAATGAGAAATAACGGATCGAAAAGATTTTTATCTGTGATATTGGCGTGTTTTATCTCGTGCGCGGCGGCGGGTTGCGGCGGTTCGGGCAAAGTCAAATCGGCACCAGTTCGCGACGAATTGCCCGTGTATAAGTACACGTACGGCTTGACGGGCGAAAACGAAATGCCCGTCGTAACGTTCGGCGGACCCATTCACGGCTATGTTAAGGACGGCTACAAGCCCGAAACTTTAATAAGCGACGGCGTGTTCCGCGCGTATAAAGAAGCGGGCGTGAACGGAATAGTCGGCACCGCGAATTGGGTGAACGGCGACAATACCGCGGAAGTCGAAGCCATTCTCGGCTTTACCGATAAATACGGCATAAACTATACGACTTACGACACGAGCCTTGTGTATACGGGCGCGGACTACGTTGCGTCGCTTGACAGTCCCGAAGTTAAAAAAAGGCTTGCGCTCTACGAAAAACACAGGTCGTTCGCGGGAATTTACTGTCGGGACGAACCGCGTTATCAGGAGATCGGCACGTTGGCGAAAGCGCATAAATTCGTGTCCGACTATAACGAACTCAGCGGAACGAATATTATCGCGTACTCGAATATGCACCCGTACTGGGCTAATAACGGGTACTATTCCACGGATATGACCGATAAATCGTGCAATTACGAACAGCTTGTCCGCATGTTCGTCGAGAAGGGAAAACTTCCGTATCTGTCTTACGACAAATATCCGATAATGGGATCGCAGGAAGACGAAACGGCTATCGTGGATCAGGAATGGTTTATGAATATGGCTTTGATACGCGGTTGGGCGCAGGAGTATAAGATCCCGTTCTGGGTATGTCTGCAAGTCGGTTCCGTCTATTCCGACCGCGCACCGAACGAAAGCGAATTCCTGTGGATGTTCAACAGCGCGCTCGCATGCGGAGCGAAAGGAATAGAATATTTCCCGGGAGCGCATCCTATGGACGGCGAAAACGGAATGTACGAAAATATGGATATGGGCAATCTCGGACTTGTCGAACTCGACGGACAGAAGACGCAGTACTACTACTATTCGAAGAAAGCGAACGTTCAGCTCAAAGCCGTCGAAAAATATCTTATGAACGCGGCGAGCGTAGGTATCATGGCAAACCCGCAGAGCAGTCCCGACGCAAATATAAACAATGATTTCATTTACGAAATGCAGGACGGCTATACGTTTTTATTGGACGGTTTTCGCGAGCTAAGATCGGCGTCTGACAATGCGCTCGTCGGATGCTTCGATTACAAGGGCAAAACGATGCTGTATGCGATGAATAATTCGATCGTACCCGATACGCGGGAAATAAAACTTACGTTCGACGATAACTACGGTTACGGCGTCGTACAGCGCGGAGTCGTGCGCTCGGCGCAAGGCAAGGAGCTTACGCTCAGACGAAACGGAGGCGAGGGCGCGCTCGTACTTTTGAAATGACGGACCTTAAAGCAAAACTTAATTCGATACTGAGCGGAGAATATTTCCCGCGGCTCGGTTTCGTAGAACCCGCGATATACGGAAAAGACGCATTTGAAACTGCGTTGTCGGAAGACGGGATCTTTGCCGACGTAGCGGAGAGCGGACTCGATATGCTCATAGGCGCGAAGTACGACTTGCGCGAAAACAGAGCCGCCGTGATAAAAACGCTTGAAATGTGCGAAAAGGCGGGACTTCTGTATCTCGTGCGCGACAGCGAGAGCTTTTCCGACCGCACCCGTGAGCAAGCCGAAAAATATTTCGTAACGGAATATAAGGAGCTTTGCAAATTCGCGTCGTTTGCGGGAGTCAGCCCCGTAGACGAACCCGGATACGTTTCCTGGGACAAGGCGAAAAAGTTCCGACGCGCTTTCAACAAGGTTTTTCCCGATAAACTGTACTATATCAATCTGTTGCAGAACTACGCGCCCGATTGGGCGATAACGAACGGCGCGGGCAGAGAAGACGATCTGCCGGGCGACGGCGATTACGACTTTTATTGCAAGTCGTACGTCCGACAAGCCGATCCGCCGCTGTTCTGCTATGATTTTTATCCGTTCCGCGAAGAATATCCGCGCGTTAAAAGCGGTTATTTCGAACAGCTCGAAACGGCGCTCAAATACGCGGGAGAAAAAGATCTGCCGATATGGTGCTTTTTGCAAAGCGCGTCGTTTCCCGAAATGTCGGGTTTCGCGCGCGCTCCGTCGTACGAAGAAATGCTCTGGCAGGCGAATACTTCGCTCTGTTACGGAACGAAAGGACTTGCGCATTTTTGCTATTGGATGCCGTACGACGACGAAAACTGGACGAACGCGTTCGTGGACGTTCACGGCAACAAAACGCAGACTTACTTCAACGCGCAAAGACTGAACGGGTATCTGCGATCCGTCGGCGGATATTTTACGGAAAGCAAAGTCTGCAAAGTGATAAGACAAAACGGGACTTTCGACGTATCGCCGTTTCCGGCTGTAAAGAGCGTCGAAGGCGACGCGGTAACAAGCTGTATGCTGTCGGGCGGAAGCGAACGCGTGTTTATCGTGAACGGAAGTTTCGAAAAAAGCGTTTCGGTAACGGTGGAATTGAGCGACGGTATTTCGTCGGCGTTCGATCTGTTCTCCGACGCGGAACCGACGATAAACGGAAACAGATTGACGCTCGTGCTCGGCAGGGGCGAAGGCAAACTGATCGCGCTGAAAAGATAAACGGAAAAATAAAAGGGGAGATTGAGAGAAAGTGATTTGGACTCTCGGCAGTAGCATCGACAAAAAGGAAATGATAGGTTTTATCCATCAGGAACTCGACGGTCGGCAGGAAGTGCACAGCCATGAATTCATGGAGATCGAATACGTCCTGAGAGGCTCCGTCGTGCAGATGATAAACGGCGAAGTCTACGAAGCGAAAGAAGGCGATTATTTTGTGCTGAACGTGGGCGACGAGCATTGGTTTTACACGAACGGACCCGCGGAGATCGTAAATCTCGTGTTCTATACCGAATTATACGACGAAATGTTTACGCAGGATTTCTTTCTGTACGCAAAGCAGAAGATAAGAAACGCCGTGAACGTTAAGGAAGAACGCGATAAAATGGCGACGCTCATTTCGCTTATGGAACAGGAATACTGCGAAAAGCGCGAAGGATATATTTACGTTCTGCGCAGATTTTTGCATATAATTCTCGCGATTCTGTTGCGGCACGGCAAAAACGCGGAAAATATATCCGACGGCAGTTTTATGGACAGCGTAACTTCTTTTATGGCGGCGAACGATTTCAACGCCATAAATATAGACGAGCTTGCGGACAGGTGCGGTTATTCGAGAACGCATTTTTACAAACGGTTCAAGTACTGTTTCGGCTGTTCGCCGTTGGAGTATATCAACCGCCGAAAAATAAATATGGCGCTCAAAATGCTTGCGAATACGGACAAACCCATCGACTCCATTATGGAAGAGCTTGACTTTTTCAACAAAACGCATTTTTACAAATTGTTTTTGCGCTATACGGGAATGAAACCCAACGACGTGCGAAAACTGAAAAAAGCCGACGCGCAGTTGCCGTTTTCGGAAGAATAAAATATTATTTCGGTCATTCGTTATTTTTATAATGCGGTGAATATTAAAAAATTTTCGGGAGGAAAGAAAATGAAAAAGAAACTTGTATTGGTGATTCTATCGGTACTTGCGGCGTTTGCCGTGGTGGTAGGGTGCAGCGGCGACGAAACGAAATACGTAACCGTTACGTTCGATCTGAACTACGAAGGCGCGGCGGCTACGACGCAGACGGTCGTGCTCGGCGATATAGCGTCTACGCCGGACAGACCCGAACGCAAGGGGTATACGTTCGACGGTTGGTATTCGAAAACGGAGAACGGTCAGCTCGGATCCGAGCCGTTCGATTTTCTTGAAACGAAGATCGAAAGCGATATAACGCTTTACGCGAAATGGAGCGAAGTCCCGCCGGAAGTCCTGCCCGTGCCGACCGACGTAAGAATTACGTTTGCGAGCGGAAACATAACCGTTTCGGCTACGGGCGACGGACTCGAATATTCGTATAACGACGGCGAATACGTAAGTTCCGCTTCGTTTGAAAGCGGTTATGCGGCGCAGGTAAAAGTCGCGGTGAGAAGAAAAGCTACGGGCGACGCGCTCGCGAGCGACAGCGTTGTAACTTACTTTACTACGGTTCCCGACGCGGAAGCGTTTACCGTTGCCGACAAGGCGAATACATACAGGGCGGTAACCGTTACGGTGCAGGATCCCGAGAAGTACGAATATAAGTTCAACGGCGACGGAGAATGGCTCGGCGGAACCGAATTCGGAGATTTGCCCGAACAGCGCAGACAAAGCGTCGAAATAAGAGTTGCGGCAAGCGGCGATTATCCCGCAAGCGACGCCGTTACCAAACATTTCGAGATATTCGTAGACGACGACACTCCGGGCAAGGTTATACACGATACCGATTGGGGCGGAAACGATACTCGTTCGACAATTTCGTTGAATAAAGAACCGCAGGGATTGTGCGGAGAAAACAGCGTAAACAGCGTTAAAATAACGGATAACGATATGTCGGGATATAATTCTTGGCTTATACGTATACCGTCGGGATATTCGGCTTTTTCGGCAGATATTAAAGTTATCGTAAATTCTGATACGCCTTTGACAAAAGGTTTTGAAATAACAAACACTACGAATAAAAGACTTGCCGTTGTCGTTTCGGGAAATGATTGGACTAAAATATACGGGAGCAATAACGACTGGCGGATCAACTTCCCGGTATTGTCCGGCACTGCAACCATCTTTTTGGATAATATAGAGTATTTTACGGACGAAGAAGTCGAAAGCGGCGTGTGGAAAACAAACGAGTTTGTATCGAACGCATTGATATCCGAAAATGCGGACGCTGTGATTGCCGATATAAATTCGAAATTCGACATATATCACGGAGCGCCTGTTTCGTCGTGTGGTGCAGATGCGGATAAATATACGATTTCGACGGAAACCGACAGCGGAAACGGAAACGAAATCATTACGGTCGCAAATCCGACTGTTAAGGATATCAGCGGTCATAACGGCGTATCTTTTGTGATCAATATGAATTTAAGAGGCGCGCAACCCGCCGAAGGAGCTTACGTCCCGTTGTATCTTGTAAAAAGCGGTAAGCAAACGGAAGCGCAAACAGCCGGATTGAGCGATAGTTCTGTTTTTGTTGAAATACACAGATATGGTATCGAAAAAGTATTAGACCAATGGAACGGAACCGAAATCGTGCGGATAAGCGCAGAAGTTTTGGAGAATGCTGGTTACGATCCGACCGATTTAAGCAATTTGGCAGTAGCTTACAAGACCGACTACGCGCAAGACAGCGGCGGTTGGAAAAATATAAGAGCCGTTCAATTCTACGATTTCCTATTATACCGATAAAACAAAGCGCAAAGAGCCGTCGGGATCTCCGGCGGCTTTTGCAAAAGTTTTTCGGTCAAATATCGCAAAACAATTGCCTTTGAGAAACGGTTATGTTATAATGAATTCCGTTGAATGTGAAAGCGATTACACATTTCGGAGGTAAACATGTCGGACGCTGAACAAAAGGTGGAAAGCGGCGAAGTTATTGCGGAGCAGGGCGAAGCGGCGGAGACCGATCCCGCGCCGGCAAAGAGCAAAAAACGACTTGCGAAAGATATAACTTTCGACGTTCTGACCGCAATGCTTTCGGGCGTTATAGTCGCGCTCGGCATACATATATTCATTTCCTACAACGGCTTTGTTCCGGGCGGTACGAACGGTCTTGCCAATATTCTTTCTACGCTCGTAGGGTGGAACGCGGGTTATTTTCTGATCATGATCACGTTGCCTATATACGTGTGCGTTTTCTTTTTCGTAAAAAAGCGCGTGGGACTTATTCTGATCCTTTACATGGGAACGCAGTCCGTGTCGCAGATCTTGTTCGGCAAGTTCGATGTGTTCGTTTATCACGCGAGCGACGCTACGCTGATGATAGCTTCGCTGTGCGGCGGCGTTATCACGGGAGTAGGGTTCGGTCTTATGCTCAGACGCTTCGGCGCAAGCGGCGGCACGTACGCCATATCGGCACTTATCCGCAGAGCAAAACCGCAGGCGAGCGTAGTGTGGCTTTCGTTCGTTATGGACGCGTCCGTAATAGTCATCGCATTCTTTGCGTACTCGTTTAAGCTCGAATCTATGATATATACGTTTATAAACCTTTTTGTCGCGAATAAGGTCGCCGAAGCGATTTTGCAGGGCGTAACGACGGGCTATAAATACGAAATGATCACCGATCGTCCCGACGAACTTGCGGACGAACTTATCGAAAAAATAGGTTGCAGCATAACGCGTATGTCGGCGCAGGGAATGTATTCGCACGAAGATAAAAGCATGCTCGTATGCGTTATACGCAAGCGTCAGATAGGCGATTTCAAAAGAATTCTCAAAAAATATCCAAAGACCGTAGTGTTCATAACTCAGGTCAGCGAAACTATGGGCGGCAGGTTCGGAAAGAGCAAAAACCGATAGTTAAACGCTTTTTACCTTTATCGCGTAGATATATGGCGTGTTGCCCGAAATTCTGTCTATGCGCAATCTCACTGCTTCTTTGCCGCAGGTTTCGTCGTAGTCGAATTCGAGATCGGTTGATCCGTTTGCGCATTTTCGTATCTCGGTTTGTTTTCCGTCTATATCCAAACAGAAATCTATTTTGCCGTTTTCGCCCTTTGCGGAAACGGTGATTTTATTTCGCGCGTTTTTCTTTATTTTTATAAGATACGAGAACCAGCCGTGCGTGTTTACCGTACTGAACGACTTGCCGCGGTTCGTTCCGGGTATTCGGCACAGCCCTTCGTCCGTTATGTACGTATCGCTGAAATTGACTTCCTTTTGCAATTCGTGCCGCTCGCTTCCGCCGCCGCACACGATATAGTCGGTCAGGTTTTCTTTATCGAGTTTTTCGGTAGCGGCTTTTTCCGCGTCGAAACTCTTTACGATCTCCTGCGCAAAGTCGGTTACGGGTTCTTTCAGGTCGCCTTTGCCGAACTTGGAAACCGCCAACGTATAAAAATCGTTTCCGAGCTCTTTTTTGCCTTGCGCGAAAATATCTTGCAGATCCGCTACGTTACCGCGGAATTTCTTTTCCGTTTCGGCGGCGGGCTTTGCGAAATAGTCCGAGTAGTCCGAAATAACTTCGACGAGCTTATTCCAAAGTTTTGCGCAGTACAGCAAATTGGCGAATTTGATTTTAAGCGCCTTAAAGTCGGCGAGGGATAATTTTCCGTCCAGTTCGTTCAGGTCGCTTATTAGTTTTTCGGCGAGCTTTACGGCTTCGCGCTTTTCGTCTTTCAGCTTTTCGACCGTGCCGCGTTTCCAACCGATCGGCATATACCACTCTTTCGACGCTATGTTGCAGTCGCTTTTCATGATCTCGAAATAAAAGTGGTTTTTGCAGTGGTTGAGCGACGGGAACGCGCTCATTTCCGTAAAGTAATAGCCGTTCAGATAAAACGTTTTTATCTGGACTTCTTCTGTTTTTTCCATAAGCGAATATACGGCTTTCCCGTATTCTCCGTAGCGCTTTTCGAAAAAGCCGAGTATTTCGTCGTCGAGTTCTTTTCCGCTTTTGCCGTTCATGCACGCTTCCATTATGCGGTAGTTTACTTCGTTTACGTCGCCGAAAGCGTGTCGGTCGGCACGGTCCACGCGCGAAACGTATCCCACGGGCGCAAATTTTTCGCAATAGGCGTAGTTTTTCGCAATATGATCTTTAAGCATGAGCGGAAGCGCGCCTTTTCCGAAATATTCGCCGAATATATCCGTTTCGACGAAAAGCGGATTGCGTTTTATCTTGTTGAAGAATGCGTTTTGCGGCAACGTCAGCGACCAATCGAATTGCGTCCATTTGTCCATGATAACGAGCGAATCCGAAATTTCTTCGTACGCTTTCGTCATCATTTCGTAATCTTCGGGCGTGCTTGCGAACGGCCGAACGATAAGTTCTTTGCCGCGCGCTTTGCAAGCGTCGTACAGAGTTTCGGTTACGTGCTTTACGCGCTCGATCTTGCCGAGTTTCTGATTTTTGAGTTTGAGAAGCGGTATGCGCGTTTCGTGCAACGTGAGTATTATGCCGTCCATTTTCGGATACAGATCGAAAAAGTCCGCGATCTTGTTGTCCAAAAAGTCCTTGACGAGCGGGTGGGATATCTCAATATCGCCGTAGTCGTTCAGAGTTTCGGGAAACGATTCGCCGAATTTTTCGGGCAGTTCGAGTTCGTGGTGCCACATGTACGTTTTTATGCCCGCGGCGCAGAGTTTGTCGCAAACTTCGTTGACCGTTTTTATGCAGTATTCGACGTAGGCGTCGTCCTTTTCGTAGTTGAAAGCAGAATACTTGCGGTAGAAAGTCATGCCGTCTATATTTCCGCGCAACGGATTATGAATGGGTCCTATAAACTGAAAATGATCGTATCCGTTTTCGATCGCATAGTCGGCGGCAAAAAGCAGATAATCTCGGTCAAGATCGACTGGATTGCAAAGAGAAATTCCTTTGATAGCGGGTTGTTTCATTAACTTAATTCCTTATGTATTTGATATTTTCAATTTTATCATAAGCGCATGATAAACGCAATGCGAAATCGAAACGAATAGACGATAAGTGTGATTTCAATGCAAACTTTTACTATTTTATACAAGTCGTAAAACCGCCGAATTTTTCGTTTTTTGCTCGATTTGACAATTCGGGCGTTTTAAGGTATACTTTTCGGTGAAAGATCGTATCAGAGCAAGGAGCTGACTATGAAATGGAGCGTAATAGGCGCGGGCGGCATAGCGGACAGACGGGTGATCCCTGCGATAATGAAAGACGGTAAAAGCGAACTTGCCGCAATATTCGACAGAACGCCGTCCGTTGCCGAGCGTATCGGGAAAAAGTATTCCGTTCCGTATTTTACCGACGCCGAAAAAATGTTGAGATCGGTCGATTGCGACGCGGTCTATATAGCGACTCCCGTGTTTTGCCATAAGAGCGACGCGTTGCTTGCTTTGTCTTACGGCAAACACGTTTTGCTCGAAAAGCCGATCGCGCTCGATGCGAAAGACGGCGCGGAGATAGTGGATTCTTTCAGAAAAGCGAACAGATTTATTTCGGTCGGATATATGATGAGATTTCACTGTTTGCACGAAAAAGCGCGCGAAATAGTTTTATCCGGCGGAATAGGAAAAGTCAATTCCGTTCGTATGCATTTTTCGTGTTGGTATCCGGAAATAGAAAACGCCTGGCGGCAGAACAAGAAGCAGGGTGGCGGCGGAGCTGTAATGGATCTGGGCGTTCACTGTCTCGAACTCGCGGAACATTTGCTCGGGGATGAGATCGCGCAAGTCAAATCGTTTTATGATACGCGGACTTTTTCGTACGAAGTCGAAGACGGCGCTGTCGTTATTTTCAGAACTAAAAGCGGAATATTGGGACAAACGGACGTTAATTTCAACGTTCCCGACTGCGCGTCGGAAAGCAGGCTCGAAATATACGGCGACGGCGGATACGTTATTTGCGACGGTACTTTGGGACAGGAAGAAAAGGGGACTCTTTTCTATCTGCACGCTCCGCAGGCGGACTATTCGGCTATTCAGAGCCGCACTGCCGCTAAGCCGCTGAAGTTTGTCGCAGGCGGCGGCGATCTGTATCTTAAACAGTTGAATGATTTTACCGCGTGCGTCGACGCTCCCGGGTACGATTATTTTTACGCCGATCGCGCCGTCCGCATTCAACAGATCGTCGATAAAATTTACGCGGAAAAACAATAAAACGCAAATTGTGAACTTTTTTATGAATATTTGTCGTAAAAACCTTATTATCTATTGATTTTTAATCCATAATATATTATAATAGACTCTGAAACGTTTATAAAAATCGTAACGTAAAAATTCGTAAGGGCACGGCGGCGCGTTTGCGGCGCGACGGTAGGGTATAGGCATGTACAAGCATTTTTTCAAACGGCTGATAGATTTTTTTCTGTCGCTCATAGGCTCGATCGTATTGCTGCCGTTCTTTATAATTATAGGAATGATCATTTTTATAGACGATCCGGGACCTATATTTTTCAGGCAAAAACGCGTCGGCAAGAACAAAAAATTGTTTACTCTTTGGAAATTCCGAACGATGAAGACGAAAACTCCCGATATCCCGACGCACTTGCTGGAACACCCCGAGCAATATATCACGCGCGTAGGAAAGCTACTGAGAAAGCTGAGCATTGACGAATTACCGCAGATTTACAACATACTGTTTGGGAAGATGGCGGTCATAGGTCCTCGCCCCGCGCTGTGGAATCAGGACGACCTTATCGCTGAGCGGGACAAGTACGGAGCGAATTCCGTACGCCCCGGGCTTACGGGTTGGGCGCAGATAAACGGGCGCGACGAACTCGAAATTCCCGTAAAAGCCGCGCTCGACGGAGAGTACGTTCAAAGACTGAGTTTCGGGTTCGACTTGAAGTGCTTTTTCGGAACGATCAAAACCGTGTTCAGACACGACGGCGTAGTCGAAGGCGGCACGGGAACGATCGAGAAAGAGCAAGATAAAGAAATTATCGAAACCGCAGAAAACGAAGAGCCGCAACGGCAGGAAGAATTACATAGCGAAGAGCTGACGGAGCAAAATGAAGAAGATACTGATAACGGGCAAGAATAGTTATATCGGGAACGCGGTCGAAGCCCGCCTGAAAGAAGCGGGACACGAAACGGACGTTTTGGATATGATCGGCGACGATTGGAAAACCGTCGATTTTTCCCGTTACGATTGCGTTTTTCACGTCGCGGGCATAGCACACGTGAAAGAAACGAAACAAAATAAGCAATTATATTATTCCGTAAATAGAGAATTAGCTATCGAAACTGCGCAAAAAGCGAAAAACGAAGGCGTAAAACAGTTTATATTTCTCAGCTCTATGAGCATTTACGGAAAGGAAACTGGAAAGATTACTATCAATAATTTGCCGAAACCAAAGACAAATTACGGTAAATCCAAGTTGCAGGCAGAGCAAAATATTTTGCCGCTTTCCGACGAGAATTTCAAAGTGTGCGTTTTGCGTCCGCCTATGATATACGGAAAAGACTGCAAGGGGAACTATGTTACTTTAAGAAAATTGGCGCTTAAACTCAAAATATTTCCGTACGTTAAAAACAAGCGTTCCATGCTTTATATAGAGAACTTGTGCGAATTCGTGCGCCTTATGGTCGAGAACGAAGAGAGCGGGGTGTTCTTTCCGCAGAACTGCGAGTATACAAACACAAGCAAAATGGTACAGATGATTGCCGCCGTTCACGGTAAAAAATTGCATTTGATCCACGGTTTCGGTTGGGCTGTAAGATTCCTGGGACTGTTTATCAAAGCCGCCCGAAAGGCTTTCGGAAATTTAACTTACGATATGTCTATGAGCGAGTATAAGGAAGAATATTGCAAGTATTCGTTAGTTGAATCGGTGCAGTTTACAGAG
>DBEXQE010000133.1:0-3223 GCA_048167245.1 Christensenellales bacterium
TCCGCGAATGAGACGTATCAAAAATTCTTCCAGAAGATTTTTTATCATCTGATCCGCGCCGAACGGATATTCTTTTCGCTTATTCATTTCGCGCATATTCGGGATCCCGTACGGAGGCGCAAAGACCGTCATGCCTTCGCGAATTATTTCAGCCAACAGCTTCTGCTCCGCCGCACTCAAAGTTACGGGCGCAAATGCCAATTCGCTCAGTCTCGAACATTCGCACCCGAAACTTATTATTATAACTTCCGGCGCAATGTTTTTATCGCACGACAATGCGTGCGCGTCGTTCGGCAAATGCAATATCATCTGATGCTGTTCGAGACACCCGTTGTATCTGTCCGAAATTATATCCAGTCGCCCGCTGTCCACATACACCAATTCACAGAAATCATGCCTGTCTTTAAGCGTATGATAATTATTCGTAAATTCAAAATAATGCAGATGCGCAAGTTTGGTAACTTTTACGGGTTGCTCGAATTCTTTAAGTATAAATTCCATAAAATACGCCTACTCTCACTCCTTACCATAGAGTTTAGCATATTTCGAATATAAAATCAAGTTTAGAGTTACGACTGTTATCGGGGACATATGAATGCGCACCTGAAAAAATCGGTTACGGCCTTTCTTTTGTCAAATAAGCGTCTTTAAGTATTCGACGGCGGTGCGGATATCCCATTTCGGATCGTCGCCCGTTTCGCGCTCTACCGTCAAAAAGCCGTTATAACCTATATCTTTAAGCGCCGCGATATAACTTTTCCAATCGACCCGACCCTGCCCGAGCGGGACTTCCTTAAAACCGTCGCATGCGTTCAGCGCTTCGACTCCGCCCACGGCAAACGCGTGATAAACTTCCGTCGGATCGCTTTCTTTAAGCATTATTCCGTCTTTCGCGTGCGTATGGACTATATAATCTTTCAAAATATTGACCGCTTCCACGGGATCTTGACCCGTTAACATTACGAAGTTCGCGGGATCGAGATTTACTCCGACGCCGCCGCGCGTATCTTTCAGAAAAGCAAGCAACGTCGCCGCCTTTTCGGGTCCGGTCTCGATCGCGAGCGTTACGCCCTTTTCCTTTGCGTATTCTCCGCACTCGGTCAAAGCGTTAAGCATAACTTTGTACCGCGGCTCGCTTTTGTCCGCGGGGATAACGCCTATATGAGTCGTAACTACTTTCGAGCCGAACTCCGCCGCGAGATCCGTTATGCGTTTGGTCTTTTCTATCCTTTCGGCATTGTCTTTCTCTATCTCGAAACCGTAGCCGCCCATATCGCCGCACAGTGCGGATACGACGAGACCGTTTTCTCTCAGAAGCCGCTTGTGTTCGGTTTTCTTTTCTTCCGAGAGGGTTTCGGGCGAAAATTCGCCGGTGGTCGCGTATATCTGAACGCCGTCAAGGTTCAGCTCTGCCGCCATGCGTATCGCTTCCGGCATACTCGTTTTGAAACAATCCGTTATAACGCCCGTTTTCAATGACGCATGCCTCCCGCATCGTAAATTTTCATAATAAGTTCATGCGTTTTCAACGCTTCTTCTCCGCTTATATCGAGCGGTTCGAGCCCTAAGCACGCTTTATAAAACTGTTCTATCTGCTTTGCATGCCGGAATCCCCAATAATCTTTCGCGCCCTCGACGGCTTGCTCGTCGGCATTTTTCGCAACCGCTTCGCGACTGCCGTCGTTATAAACTATCTCAGCCGTATCGTAACCGAACACGACTTTCCCGTTCTCGCACAAGAGCCGAATTTCGATCGGTTCGTCGCAACCGTAATTGTTCATCGCGTAAAATCCGTACTTAACGCCGTTTTCGTACGTTATAAGTCCTTCCGCGCTGTCTTCTACGTTCACTTTCTTATGTCCGCGGTTCGCCATGGAACACGAAACGCTTTGGGGCTTGCTTCCGACCAGCCAATTAACGAGATCGATCGAGTGTATGGCTTGATCTATTATAACTCCGCCGCCTTCCTTATCCCACGTGCCTTTCCAATCGCTTTCGGCATAATAGCTGTCGGGACGCGTCCAGGTAAGCGTGGAACGCGCGGATATGATCTTACCGAGTTTTCCGCTATCCAACGCGCTTTTGACGAGCCGCGCCGATTCGTTATAGCGGCACTGAAATATAACGCCGAACCGTAACCCTTTTTCTTTTGCCGTGCGTACCGCTTTTTCCGCGCTTTTTAAGTTTATATCCATAGGCTTTTCGGTCAGAACGTGTATGCCGCGGTTAAACGCTTCGATCGCAACCGACGAATGTAGATAATGCGGCAAACATATATGTACGGCGTCGGGCTTTTCTTTTTCGAACAGCTCGCGGTATGACGTATACGCTTTCCCGCCGTACTTTTCAGCCGCGCTTTCCGCCCTGTCGCTCTTTATATCGCAACAAGCAACAAGTTCGGCGTACGGCGAATTTATTATCGCGTCGAAGTGCATAACGGATATCCGCCCGCACCCTATAACTCCTACCCGCAGTTTTTTCATAGCTTTATTTCTTTACCGTTATGCGCGGACTTTATAAGCGTCTCGCGTATACGCATCACTTCAAGAGTTTCTTTCGTATCGAACGAAACTTTGCCCGTTTCGTAAAAACGCAGAATATCCGCTATAAGCGCGCGGAAGTAATCGGACTTCAAAGCGGCATACAGGCTTTGACCGTTCTTTTCGGCGCATACCGTAAAAGGCATGGCTTCCGCATAACACATAGTAGCCTGCTTTCCGTTTTCGAACAAAACTTTGCTTACGACTTGCTTGCCCTGCTTTTCGGCTTTGACGCTTACGGCTTTTGCGCGCAACACTTTGACCGTCGGCTCTATCTGATGAATTATATATTCTTCGAAATTACCGCCGCCGCCCGTCGTTACGATCTTATCGCTGCCTAACAGCGGATCGAGTTCGCTCGCATATCTGAGCGCGGACGACGAGAAAAACGGCGTACCGTGCTTTTCGGCAATATCGAAAATCTTTTTCGCCGTAGCGTGATCCGGCGCAAAAGTCTTGTCTATATACGTGCGCTTTGCAAACGGCAAAACTTTTTCGGCAAAACGCAAATGCGTTTCGGGATCCGAAGGCGCAAGCACGAGCACAACGTCGCTCTTTTCGCAAAGTTCTTCTATCGTGTCGCATTTTTCGGCTCCGAAAGCCTTGCACCACTCGTCGGTATTCCTGCCGTCCACGGGCGAAACGTCTTTTTCCGCCCACGCGTACGCGACCTTATAATCAAG
>DBEXQE010000134.1:0-5432 GCA_048167245.1 Christensenellales bacterium
CGGCGCTCGAAAACATAAACCTTAATATAGAAGAAGGGGAGTTCGTCGTGATCTTAGGTTCGAGCGGAGCGGGAAAAACCACGCTTTTGAACATTCTCGGCGGCATGGACCGTCCGAGCGAAGGCGCGTTTTGCGTCGGCGGACAACGGCTCGAAAATCTGAACAACAAACAGCTTTCCGTTTTCAGGCGCAACAAAATAGGGTTTGTGTTTCAGTTCTATAACCTTATGCCCAATCTGACCGCGCTCGAAAACGTCCGCCTTGCCGAGAGCGTTTCGGAGTCGGCGATAGATTCGGTCGTCGCGCTCGAAATGGTCGGGCTTAAAGACAGAATGAACAATTTTCCCGCGCAGTTGTCGGGCGGCGAACAACAACGCGTGTCGATAGCGAGAGCGGTCGTCAAAAATCCGTCGCTACTTTTGTGCGACGAGCCGACCGGCGCGCTCGACAGCAAGACGGGCGCGGCGGTCCTGAAAATGTTGCTTAAAATCAATCGCGAGCAGAACAAGACTACCGTAATAGTTACGCATAATTCGAGCATAGCCGATATCGCGACGCGCGTTGTGAGAATTCAGGACGGCAAGATAGTTTCCGACAAAGTAAACGGTTCGCCCAAGAGCGTAGAGGAGCTTGTATGGTAACGACGGGAGCTACGCTTTTTCGGAAAACCGCGCGCGATATAGTCAAAAATCACAAGCAGTTTTTGGCGGTGATCATAATCGCGGCTCTCGCGGTCTGTCTTTTTACGGGCTTTACGGCGAATTCGAAAGCGTTGAGCATGCGCGTAAACAAGCTGTACGACGCGGGGAATATAGCCGATCTGTGGGTCTACGTTTCGTCCTACGACGAGCGCGACAAAGCCGAGATCGAGAAACTCGCGGGAGTTGCGAAAGTCGAAGAAAAACTCGTTATCTCGGGTATCCACAATTCCGTTACGGTCAATTCGTTGGGAGTGTACGGCGACGCTGAGATAAGTAAATACGCCGAGCTGTGCGAAGGGAGCGAAGGTTTTTTGCTTGAAAAGCACTTTGCCGCAAAGCACCGCATTAAGACGGGCGACGAATTTTTATTCGAATACGTTTTACCTGGCGGCAGTACGATAAACGTAACTTTTACCGTTACGGGACTAATGACGCATCCCGAGTGTATAGACAACTCCAACAACGCGTCTACGTATTTCTACGCTTTCGCCGAAACGATAAAGGAAAAATTCGCGGAAGAACTCGGCTCGGTTTATCCGCCCGCCGTTGCGAGCGAACTCGTCGAACGGGCGCTCGTGCCGAACAGATTACTGATAAAAGCCGAGAAAAACGCGTCGGAAAATAAGATCGCGGACAGGGTGCGCGATTATTATTCGTCTAAGAGTTCGGATGAAAATAACCTTATAAGTTGCTATAAAGTAGACGAAATACCTACAAATGCGGGTATTATGTCTGATATAGTACAGTCAAAACAGATGACCATGGTTTTTCCCGTCATATTTTTCGCCGTGGCTCTGCTCGTAATACTTACGACCGTTTCGCAGATCATAATCCGCGAAAAAATGCAGATAGGGCTTATGAAAGCCGTCGGAGTTTCGAATAAAGATATATACAAGCATTATATTTCTCTTACCGTGTGTCTTGTGCTCTTAGGTTTTGCGATAGGGCTAGCGGTCGGTCCGTTTCTCGTGCCGAACGTAATGGACCGAAAGTATAAAATTTTGTTCGCTTTGCCGCCGCTTAAATACGCGTTTCCGCTTATCGAAACGTTGCTGTGTTTCGCGCTGTTCGTGTTGTCCGCGGCGCTCGTGGCATATTTTATATGCAGAAAAGAGATAGTAAGACTTCCCGCCGACAGTATGCGTCCCGCGTCGCCGCCCGTTCCGAAAAAACTGCTCGTCGAAAAAGCCGGGCGCGGAACGAGCCTTAAAAACATGCCCGTCAAAATGGCGCTCAGGAACATAAAAGTCAAAAAGTCGCGCGCTGTCATGGTGATAGCCGGTATAACGGGGTGCATGGCGCTGCTTATATGCGGTTTCGGCGTGGAAGACACGCTGAATTACGGAATAATGAACGATACTCAGAAACTGTTCACGGACGATATCAACGTAACTTTCGTCGCGGCGGGCGGCGAAACGGATCTTTCGGATATATCGGGAATAGAGCGCGTAGAAAACTATTCGTATCTTCCGGTAAACGTTATGGGCAAGTCGGCAAGTCAAACGATGATACGCGTGATAAACGATAATTCCGAAATGTGCGGCGTGGATTTCGACGACGGAACGGTCGCGATATCCGTCAAGACGGCAAAGGAAACGGGGCTTAAAAAGGGCGACAGGGTATCTTTTACGGCTCTCGGGACCGTGTACGAAAGTTCCGTCGGGCTTGTTTACGAAGCGTTCAGCTATCACGGGATAATAGCGAAAGAAAAAGATTTTCCCGATTTCGATAATAAGAAAAACGGAGCTTGGGTAAGGCTGTCGGACGACGCAGATCTCGCCGCAGTGAAAGGCAGGATCGAAGATACGCAAAACGTCGCGTCCGCAATGACGTCGCAGGAATTCGAAAACTACGTTAACGACGCTATGTCGAGCATTTCGATGATGACGTTCACTCTGAAAATATTCGCGGTCGCGCTCGCGGTCATCGTTTTGTACAACATAGCCTTACTGAATTACCGCGAACGGCAACGCGATATAGCTACTATGAAAGTCATAGGACTTAATAAACGCGAGATCGCCGTGTCGCTTGTGTTCGAAATAATGCTCTTGACGCTTGTCGGAGCCGTTGCGGGCATGTTTTTGGGACTTCCGACTACCATGCTCGTGCTGTCGATAAACGAAACGCCGATAGTAAGTTTCCTGTACCGCGTGAACGCCGTTTCTTACGTATATTCCGCGCTGATAACGCTCGGGACCGCGCTTATAGTCAATCTTATTCTCGCGAACCTGACCGACGGCGTTTCGATGTCGGAGTCGCTCAAATCGTACGAATAAAAATCGAAAATATTATGTTTTCCGTACGAAAACTTTATCGAAAAACGTTGATTATTTTTATAAATAAGTTTATACTTTAATACGGTACGAAAAATTATAAATAAGGGAGTATTTTATATGAAACCGAAAATCGGTATCCGTCCTTGCATAGACGGACGTTGGATGGGCATCAGAGAGAGTCTTGAAGAACAGACCATGGACATGGCGAAAGCCGCAAAGAAGATCATAGAAGACAACTGCTTTTATTCCGACGGAACGAAAGCCGAAGTCGTTATCGCGGACACTACGATAGCGGGCGGAAAAGAAGCCGCAATGTGCGAAGAAAAGTTCGCGCGCGAAAACGTTACGGCTACGCTTTCGGTTACGCCTTGCTGGTGTTACGGATCCGAAACGATGGACTTGAATCCCGCGACTACGAAAGCCGTCTGGGGCTTTAACGGAACGGAGCGTCCCGGCGCCGTTTATCTCGCGGCGGTCATGGCGGCTCACGCTCAGCGCGGATTGCCCGCATTTGCGATCTACGGACACGACGTTCAGGACAAGGACGACAAATCTGTTCCCGACGACGTTAAGGAGAAGATAATCCGTTTCGCCCGTTGCGCATTGGCGGTAGGTCAGGTCAAAAACAAGGCTTACGTTTCGATAGGCGCGGTGGCTATGGGTATCGGCGGAAGCGACCTTAACGCGAAACTCATGCAGGACTATTTCGGGATCCGCGCCGAATGGGTCGATATGGTCGAAATTCTGCGTCGCATAGAACTCGGAATTTACGATAAAGCCGAATACGAAAAAGAACTCAAATGGATAAAGGCAAACTGCAAGGAAGGCGAAGACCTTAACGAAACCGTTTGGGAACGCGGTTCTCAGACGCGCGCCGAAAAAGACGCTCAGTGGGAATTCACCGCCAAAATGACGCTTATAATAAAGGATATAATGCTCGGCAACGATAAGTTGAAAGATATCGGCTGGCATGAAGAAGCGCTCGGCAAGAATGCCGTTTTGGGCGGTTTCCAGGGTCAGCGTCAGTGGACGGACTACAAGCCGAACGCGGATTTCTGCGAAGCCGTGCTCGCGTCGAGCTTCGATCACAACGGAAAGAAAGAGCCTATTATTTTGGCGACCGAAAACGATAACTGCAACGGACTTGCGATGCTGTTTTCGAAACTTCTGACGGGCAGAGCTTCGGCGTTTGCCGACGTAAGAACTTATTGGAGTCCCGAAGCCGTTAAGCGCGTTTCGGGTTGGAAGTGCGAAGGCGCGGCAAAGAACGGCTTTATGCACCTTATAAATTCGGGTGCGGCGGCTCTCGACGGCAACGGCGCGGCGAAGGATAAAGACGGAAATTCCGTTATGAAGCGTTGGTGGGACGTAACCGACAAGGATATCAAAGCAATGCTCGAAAATACGCGTTGGTCGCCCGCAAACCGCGGCTATTTCCGCGGCGGCGGATATTCGTCGTCGTACTCCACGCAAGGCGAAATGCCCGTAACGCTCGTCAGATTCAATATGGTCGACGGAATAGGTTACACTTTGCAACTTGCGGAGGGCTGGACGGTGGAACTGCCCGAAAAAGTAAATAAGATCCTGCTTGACAGAACAGATCCGACCTGGCCGTCTACGTGGTTCGCTCCGCGTCTCGACGTAAATCACAACGCATTCAAGGACGTTTATTCGGTCATGGCTAATTGGGGAGCAAATCACGGCGCGTTTACGTACGGTCATATCGGAAAAGACCTTATAACGCTTGCAAGCATGTTAAGGATCCCCGTATCGCTCCACAACGTTGCCGACGAAGATATCTACCGCCCGCACTGTTGGAGCGCGTTCGGCACGAAAGATCTCGAAGGCGCCGATTACAGAGCTTGTAAAAATTACGGACCGCTTAACGGGTAATTCGCGGTAATTTCGCTCTGAAACTCATGGCGGAAACGGCGGAATATTTCGGAAACGAACTGCAAAAGTAAGTTTCTTTGCTATATCGGTCGAAAATGATGAAATAAAAGGGCGAAACCAAGAGGTTTGTATTTTAATGGACGTAGCGCAGATTTTACTCGATTTGGCTATCATTCTGTTTGCGACGAAGTTTTTGGGAATTCTGATGAAAAAGATCGGACTTCCGCAGGTGGTTGGAGCCGTCGTGGCGGGACTTCTGATAGGTCCCGCGATATGGGGCAGGTTCGGTTGGTGGTCGCCGATACGCCCCACGGAAGAATCGAGTTTTTTCTTTAACGGACTTGCCGAGATAGGCGTTATAATGATACTGTTTTCGGCGGGACTCGAAACGGATTTCAGAGAACTGAAAAGTTCGGGACTGAAATCGACGCTTATAGCTTTGGGCGGAGTCGTCGTTCCGATGGCGCTCGGCTTTTTGATAGCCGTTCCGTTCATGGGCGGTTTTTCTGCGCTTAAAGACGGAAACGTTGCGCTCGAAGCCGTGTTTATCGGAGTTATTTTG
>DBEXQE010000135.1:0-1506 GCA_048167245.1 Christensenellales bacterium
CGGATATGTCGTCGCCGCGGACTATCGATTCGTAAGTCTTTACACGTCCGACAACGTCGTCCGACTTGACCGTTAAAATTTCCTGTAAGATGTGCGCCGCGCCGTAAGCTTCGAGCGCCCAGACTTCCATTTCGCCGAAACGCTGTCCGCCGAATTGGGCTTTGCCGCCGAGCGGCTGTTGCGTGATGAGCGAGTACGGACCTATCGAACGAGCGTGAATCTTATCGTCTATGAGGTGGTGGAGCTTAATCATGTACATCTGCCCGACCGTGACTCTGTTTTCGAAAGGTTCGCCCGTTCTGCCGTCGTAAAGCTGAATTTTGCCGTCCACTTCGCCCTTAGGATTGACAAAGTGATTTTCTTCGAGTAATTCTCTTATATCTTTCTCGCTCGCGCCGTCAAAGACGGGGGTTGCGATTTTCCAGCCGAGCTGTTTGCAGACAAGCCCCAAGTGAACTTCGAGTACCTGACCGATGTTCATACGGGAAGGAATACCGAGCGGGTTAAGGACTATCTGGAGCGGCGTACCGTCCGCCATGAACGGCATGTCGTTCTTCGGGAGTATTCTCGAAATAACACCCTTGTTGCCGTGACGACCGCTCATCTTGTCGCCGACGGAAATCTTACGTTTCTGCGCGATGTACACGCGGACCATTTTGTTTACGCCGGGCGAAAGTTCGTCCTTATTTTCTCTCGTGAAAATCTTAACGTCTACTACGATACCGCTTTCGCCGTGCGGAACTCTAAGCGAAGTATCTCTTACTTCTCTTGCTTTTTCACCGAAAATAGCTCTCAAAAGTCTTTCCTCGGGTGTGAGTTCCGTTTCGCCCTTAGGCGTAACTTTACCGACGAGTATATCGCCGCTCATAACCTCCGCGCCGATACGGATAATACCGTCCTCGTCGAGGTCTTTGAGCGCGTCTTCGCCGACGTTGGGGATTTCTCTCGTTATTTCTTCTTCGCCGAGCTTGGTGTCGCGCGCTTCCGTTTCATGTTCTTCTATATGGATAGAAGTGAACACGTCGTCCATAACGAGTTCTTCCGACAAAAGCACCGCGTCTTCGTAGTTGTAACCTTCCCACGTCATAAAGCCGACGAGAATGTTTCTGCCGAGCGCGAGTTCGCCGTTCGACGTTGCGGGACCGTCCGCGATGATGTCGCCTTTTTTAACCTTGTCGCCCTTGTTGACGATAGGTCTTTGGTTCAAGCACGTTCCCTGGTTGGAACGAATGAATTTTTTGAGTTCGTAAGTAATGACTTCGCCGTCGTCCGCCGTTAAAACTATCTTATCGCCGGAGACCGAAGTAATTTCGCCGTCTTTCCCGGCGATTATCATAACGCCCGAGTCGTAAGCTATCTTAGCTTCGATACCCGTGCCTACGATGGCGTTTTCGGGTTTTAAAAGAGGAACTGCCTGACGTTGCATGTTGGAGCCCATGAGCGCGCGGTGGCTGTCGTCCGTTTCGAGGAACGGTATAAGCGCGGTAGCTACCGAAACGAGCTGTT
>DBEXQE010000136.1:0-2575 GCA_048167245.1 Christensenellales bacterium
AGAATCGTCGAAAATCGCTTCTCTGATTTTTTTCATGAGATTTATAAGATAATAGATATTATGCAGACTCAGAAGCCGCGCCGCCAGAATTTCTTCCGCGTTTATAAGATGGCGCAAATACGCTTTCGTGAAATTTTTACAGCAATAACAATCGCAATTTTCGTCGAGCGGAGTGAAATCTTCTTTATACGCTCCGTTACGCACGACTATCTTTCCTTTCGAAGTGTACGCCGTGCCGTTGCGCGCGATACGAGTCGGAATAACGCAATCGAACATATCGATACCGCGCAAAACGCCTTCGATCAGACAGTCGGGACTTCCTACGCCCATAAGATATCTCGGCATGTTTTCGGGATAATGCGGACGCATGACGTCGAGCATTTCGTACATTTTTTCTTTCGGTTCGCCGACCGACAAACCGCCGATCGCTATTCCGCAACGGGCGTAAGGCAACGTTTCTTGAAGCGACCGCAAACGCAAATCGGCGTACATATTGCCCTGAACTATCGGGAAAAGCATCTGATTTTCATTATTATGTCTGTCATAGCACCGCTTCAACCACGATAAAGTGCGCTCCATTGCCGATTTCGCGTAGTCGTATGAGGCGCCCGCCGCCGAACATTCGTCGAACGCCATTATGATATCCGCCCCCAACGCATTTTCTATATCAATGGCATATTCCGGAGTAAACGTGTGCTTACTTCCGTCCAGGTGCGACGAAAAACTCACTCCGTCGTCCGTGATTTTTCTAAGGTCGGAAAGCGAAAATACCTGAAAACCGCCGCTGTCCGTCAATATAGGCTTGTCCCACGCCATGAACTTATGAAGCCCACCCGCCTTTTCGACAATATCGTGTCCGGGACGCATATATAAATGATAAGTGTTGGAAAGAATTATCTCCGCCCCGACGCTATTCAGATCTTCGGGCGTAAGCGATTTGACGGTCGCCTGCGTTCCGACGGGCATGAAAACAGGCGTGGTTATAGTCCCGTGCGGAGTTTTTAGCTTTCCGACGCGCGCTCCGCTTTGTTTACACGTATGCAAAACTTTATATTCGAACTTACTCATTTACGCTTCCTTTTGCAAAACTCATAAAATCAGACACGCGTCGCCGAAACTGAAAAATCTGTATTTGTTGTCGACCGCATGCTTATAAAAATTCAATACGTTTTCGCGCCCCGCAAACGCCGAAACAAGCATGATAAGCGTCGATTCGGGTAAATGAAAATTAGTTATGAGCGCGCCGATCGTTTTGAACTTATACGGCGGATAGATAAAAATATCCGTAAAACCGCTCTTAGGCTCTATCGTTCCGTCGGGATTTGCAACGCTTTCAAGTACTCTTACAGACGTAGTACCGACCGCAACGATCCGCCTGCCGTCTTTTACGGCATTATTCACAACAGCCGCACATTCTTCACCGACCGAATAATACTCGCTGTGCATTTTGTGATCCAAAATATTCTCGGTCTTTACGGGACGGAAAGTCCCAAGCCCCACGTGCAACAACACTTCCGCAATTTCAACGCCCATGCTCTTGATTTTTTCAAGCAATTCGGGCGTAAAATGCAAACCCGCCGTAGGAGCGGCAGACGATCCGCTCTCCTTTGCGTATACGGTCTGATAGCGCTCGGGATCGTCGAGCTTGTCGTGAATATAGTGCGGTAACGGCATAGTTCCGATTTCGGACAGTATATCTTCGAACACGCCATCGAATATAAATCTGACGACCCGTACGCCTTCGTCGCCAACACCCGTTATCTCACACTTTAACTTATCCGAAAAAACGAATATATCGCCGACCCTTGCTCTCTTGGCAGGCTTAGCCAAAGTTTCCCAAGTCGTATAATCGATGCGCTTATGCAATAAAAATTCCAAGCGCGCACCGCTTTCCTTTTGCCCGAAAATTCTCGCGGGGATCACGCGCGTTTTGTTAATGACCAAAACGTCGCCCTTACGAAGATAATCCGTAATATCCGTGAACTTTTTATCTTCGATCGTAGAACTACGTCTGTCATAGACCAATAATCTCGACGAATCGCGCGGATAAACGGGAGTTTGAGCGATTAGTTCTTCGGGCAAATCGTAGTAAAAATCGCTTTTATTCATCTTCGCCCGCCCCGTTCTCGTCAAAGCTCATTTGCTTTGCGCCGAGATCGCCCGGATATTTCACGCCCATATGATCATATGCAAGTTTCGTGCAGATCCTGCCGCGCGGAATTCTCGAAATAAACCCGAGCTGCATAAGATACGGTTCTATTACGTCTTCTATCGTAGTGGAATCTTCGTTTATAGCCGACGACAACGTATCGAGTCCGACGGGACCGCCGCCGAATTTTGTTATGATCGCATCAAGCAATTTTCTGTCGAGCGCGTCAAGTCCCAAATCGTCTATATCCAAAAGATTCAATGCGTACTTCGCGAGTTTGATATCGACGGTCCCGTCGCCGTCCACTTCCGCAAAGTCCCTTACGCGTTTCAACAATCTGTTGGCAATTCTCGGAGTTCCGCGGGATCGACGCGAGATCTCTCTGCACGCGTCTTCAGTCATTTTGAGTTTCAGAATATTCGCGGA
>DBEXQE010000137.1:0-10198 GCA_048167245.1 Christensenellales bacterium
AATTGCAATGCAACGTTGCCTTCGCTTTGTGCGGGCAACAGCCAGAACAGGAAGAACAAAAATATTACCGCCGCAATACAGACGTAGCGAACGACGGTCAAGATCTTCGTTCTTTTTCTGTGCTTATCTATGCCTTCGTTGCTTATAGATTGTTCCGCATATACGTCCATGATTTCACCTTACCGATTTATTTTTTTCAGTCGCGGACATGGCGCCCGCATCCGAATCGTTCAATATTTTTCCGCTGTCCGTTTCGTGTTTGCTCGGGTCGAACAACGACAACGTGAATATAAACGTCGCGCCCGCGCCCTTATTGCTTTCTACCCAAATGATTTCGTTGTGATCGTCGATTATCTTTTTCACGATGGACAGTCCGAGCCCGGTCCCCTTGCTCTTGGTCGGAGTTCTTGCTTTATCCGCCATATAGAACCTGTCCCAAATAAACAACTGATCTTTTTTGCTGATCCCGAAACCCTTGTCTTTAACCGTAACATAGAGCTTTTTTCCGTGGATCTGCGTCGTTACGAGTATGCGCGAATATGCGGGAGAATATTTGATCGCGTTATCTATCAGATTGACGAGGACCTGAATTATTTTATCCTTATCCGCGTAAACGTAACTCGTGTCGCGAACGAAGTCAACGTCGAGTTGAACTTCCTTTTTTATAAGGTTGGGTTCGAACCGCTCTATCACCTGTTTGATAACCGAATTTATTTCGAACCTGCTCGGTTTGAGCTGATACTTTCCCGATTCCATACGCGACAGATCGAGCATGGAATTTATGAGAGAGCTTAGCCGCTTTGTTTCCCTTAAAACGATTTTAAGATATTTTTCACGTTCTTCTTCCGCTATCGTGCCGTCGAGCATTGCTTGCAAAAAGCCTTGAATGGACGTAAGCGGCGAACGTAACTCGTGCGAAGCGTTGGAGATGAACGACTTTCTCGACTGTTCGAGATTTTCGAATTCATGCGCCGTTTCGTTGAAATTAGCCGCCAGATCCCGCACGTATAAATCGACGCGCTGGGGGTTTATTTTAATATATTCGCCCTTTGAAAGTTTTTTAGTCGAGTTTATAACTGAACACATGGGGCGGACAAGCAATCTTATATTTATATACGCGATCGCGAATATTTCGACCGCGGCGAGAAGAATTATTCCGATCAACAAAAAATAACGGTTTTCTTCGCTGATCACGGGCAAAACGTAGTAAAGCGGAAAAATTACCGAAATACAAAGCAAAGTGCATAAAAGCACCAATCGAAATGTAAAATCATAAAAAATTTTCATTCTTTCGTCGTCGTTTCGAACTTATAACCGACTCCCCATACGGTGTCGAGTTGCCAATTCGTGCCGTTGCCGAGTTTTTCGCGTATACGCTTAACGTGTACGTCAACGGTGCGCGCGTCGCCCTTATAGCCGACCCCCCAAACGTGATCGAGCAATTGTTCGCGCGTAAACACTCTCATCGGATTTGACGCCAGATAGTACAGTAGTTCTATTTCCTTGGGCGGCATTTCGACTTTCTTTCCGTCGATCTTGACTATATAGTTGGCAAGGCTGACGAATAAGTTGCCGATGCTCAGATCCGGCGTAAGATTAGCCGCAAGACCAATGCCCTGCGAACGCCTGAGCAATGCTTTAATGCGCGAAATAAGCTCCTGCGGCTCGAAAGGCTTCGTAACGTAATCGTCCGCGCCCAAATCGAGACCGCTTATTTTATCCATAGGTTCGCCGCGGGCGGACAGCAAAATAACGGGAATGTTTACGGTTTTTCGGATCTCCGAAAGCGTTTCGAAACCGTCCATTCCCGGCATCATGATATCCAAAAGCATTATATCGTATTCGCGGGCGTTGATTTCTTTGATTGCGTCTTGTCCGTTATGACAAATGAACGTAGTATACCCTTCTTTGACCAAATACAAATTGAGAAGCTGACATATATTTACGTCATCGTCGACGATCAAAATTTTGAAATTCGGCATTTGTATACACCCCGTTTCACTCTATGATAAATTATACTAAATTTTGTCGATTAACACAAGCAAAACGTTCGTTTTTTTAGCAAAAGGTCAATAAATTTCGGCAAAAGTTACGCCCGTATCGCCTTCGCCGTATCTTCCGTATCTTACAGACTTGACTTCGCGTTGCTTCTTCAGAAACTGTTGTATGCCTTTCCCGAGCGCTCCGGTACCCTTCCCGTGAACTATTTTAAGCGTTACGTTCTTTGACTTGGCGGATAAAATATGCGGATATATTGCTTCTATCGCTTCGCTTACGGTCATGCCGATAACTTTGATCTCGCTTATCGACGGAGCGGTTTCCGCGAAATCGTTTTGCGCGAGTTTAAGTTCCGTCCTTTTTTTCGGAGTTTCGGTTTCGGCAAGAGAAAGTTCTTTGATATCGGTCCTGATCACCGCGCTACCCGACAAAACGTCGAGATTTCCTTTTTTATCGGGCAAAGATTTGATCTCGCCGACCGTACCTATATTTCGGAATATGACCTTAACGCCGATCTTCGCATCGGAAACTTTGAGCGGTTTGCGATCCGACAGCGGCTGTTCCTTTTCCGTAAGATATTGCAGATCTTCGAGTTCTCTCATCTTTTTCCGAGCTTCGAAAATCGCCGCATTATCGGCTTTTTTCGCAAGTTCTTTCATTTCTCCGATGATCTCTTCCGCGCGTTCCACGTTGTTTGATACGATCCGCTTGATTTCGAGCCTTGCGTTTTCGTTTATTTTGTCCGACTTCGCTTTGAGCGCCGCGCGGTCCGCCGACAGGGCTTCTTTTTCTTTTCGGACTTCGGTACACAATTCCGCATAGCGCTCCCTTTCTTTCAGCGCTTCGGATTTGACTTTTTCGGCATTGCTCAAAACGTTTTCGAATTGAACTTTTTCGTTGTCAAGGCTGTTTTTCGCTTCTCTCAGAATATAATCGTTTACGCCGAGATTTTCGGCGATTTTGAGAGCGTTGCTGACGCCGGGCAACCCCAAAATCAGTTTGTAAGTTGGCGAAAGCGTTTCTTCGTCGAATTGCATACAAGCGTTCATTATATTATCCGACAGCATGGCATACTCTTTCAATTCGCCGTAATGCGTGGTCAATATCCCGCGCGTTCCCATAAGTTCGAGATATTTGATTATTCCTACTGCGAGAGCCGCGCCTTCCGACGGATCCGTGCCTCCGCCCAACTCGTCAAGCAATACGAGCGAATTACCGGTGATTTTTTCCGTTATGCTTTTTATATTCACGATATGCGACGAAAACGTGCTAAGACTGCTGAGTATGCTTTGCTCGTCGCCTATGTCGCAATAAACGCCGTCGTATACGGCTATTTCGCTTTCCTGCTTGCACGGGATCGGTATGCCGCAATAAGTCATTAAACAAAACAGTCCGACCGTTTTCAACGATACCGTTTTACCGCCCGTATTCGGTCCCGTTATAAGTAGCAATTTATAGTCTTTGCCGAGCGAAAGACTTACGGGAACGACTTTATCGCGAGCTATGAGCGGATGCCTTGCTTCTGTTAAATTTATATAGCCTTTTTTGTTAAGCAAAGGTATTACGGCATCATATTTTATCATAAAAGCGTATTTTGCATATACTACGTCAGACAAAGTACATATTTTTTGACAATATTCAAGCCGTTGCGCCGATGCAGCCGTCATTTCGGAAAGCACGCTCAATATCCTGTCTATCTCGGCGCGTTCTTCGGATCTGAGAAAAACTATCTCGTTATTCAATTCAACCACCGGGAAAGGCTCTATAAAAACAGTGGATCCCGTCGCCGATTGATCGTGGATAAGTCCGGGTACGGACGAACGACATTCCGACTTAACGGGTAATACGAATCTGCCGTTGCGAACCGTTACAAGATTATCCTGCAAATACTTCGATATATTGCTTGTTCTGGTATAACCGTGCAAACGCTCTTTCAGCTTAGCGTCGGCTTGCTTGATTTTTTTGCGTATCGAATAGAGCTTATCGCTCGCTTCGTCGCGCATTTCGTTTTCACCCATTATAGCGTCGCCTATCGCCTTTTCGAGTTCGACGTCTATATACATTGGCGAAACAATATCTTTCAATATGATTATATCGTCGCCCGTGGACGAAATTTCCTTTTTCAGGATACGAGCGCTTCTGATCAGGCGCGCCACTGACAACAGTTCGCACATGTTCAAAGCGGCGCCCTTTTGCGATTTGATGACGATATCCGAAATATCGTCAAATCCGACGATCGGAGAAAGATTATATTTCGTTTTCGTTATAAACGCCTCGTCGACCATTTGCAAACGCTTGTTAACTTCGTCGAATTCGTATGAAGGACACATTTGCGTTATATCGGCTTTTGCCGTCGCCGACACGGCAAATCCGGCCAAGATAGTCAAAATTTTATCGAGTTCGAGTGATTTTAATATTTTTATGTCTGTCATGATACTACCGTTATTTCAGTTTTTTATTATAATATCCGCGCGTATAAGCAAAATCGGCTTTTCCGCCGCAAAAAACGACGTCCGCATATTTTGAGATTTCGTTTGCGGAAAATCCCGTAAAATCCACGAACGTTTTCTCTATCCCGTTTTCTCGCGCTTTATCCGATAAATATATAGGCAAAGAATTCAATAAGGACGAATAACAATATCTTATCCTGTAACGACGGAGCTTAAACTCATTGTTATATTCGTCTTTCAACTTTGCGTTATATCCATTACAGTTTTTACAGCCGCTTGCGGTAAGATTTTTCTTTTCGCAATGGCAAAAAGTCATTATGGGAAACTTTCCGAAAACGTAATTGACCGAGTTACCGTCGAAGTTGCCGCGTTCGGGCGATACTATTTTTTCCGCGTCGATCCCGTCGTTTATCGAATTCATCATAAACCCTATCAGTACGTTTTTCCCCTTGCACAATTCCAATGCATATAAATTGTTTGCGATAAAATTATTTATTCCGCTTTCATTGACTATAGAGTGCAAGATCGGTATATCTTCACCCCTTGCTACGTTCGGCAAATTCAGAACGGCACGCGTTCCGTACTTATCCGAAAACGCTCTGATCTTACCGATATCGTATTCCGCGGGATCGAGAACGAAATAATCGATATACTTTTCGTAGTTGCTAAGCAATTCGGCAAATTCGATACTTTCGACTTGAACGAAGGTTTGCCTTTTTGCACCGGAATTGTATTCGAATTTAGGAAATTTATATATTATGTCTGAAATAGTACTTGTTTTGACTCTATTTTTGCGGTAATCTTCTAAAATTTGTCCCTTTAATTCGTTCAACGCTTCGCGTTTTAACGATTTAACGACCGATATAGGAATGAATATATCATTGTCGATATCGGCTTTGTCAAGTTCGATTTTGAAAATTTCATCGCTCTGAGCCGTAATAATATCGATCAATCTCGACGGTTCGACGGGAGCGTTTACTGCACGTTCCGCTTTATTGTCGCTTCTTACAGAAATTTCCGTATCGTTATAAACAAGTTTCAACTCTATCGGCTCGCCGAGTTTTACCCGCAATGACGCTTTAACGGACAGATATCTTGTCCGCGATTCGATTTCATTTACAAGAGCCGAATCGGTAGTCAGAAAAACTTCGTCTCCGCTTTTAACGTTGCCCGAAAAGCCCGTAATATTGCCGCTTTCGGCAACGGATGCCGAACCGACTTCCGTTTTATTCCGCACGAACTTCACGCCGTCGCCGCTTCTCAAATTCTTCGCGGTGCGCAATACGGCTTTACCGCCGATAACTTTCTCTACGTTCCCTATTTTAAGTCCGACGTGGCCGTTTATATACGGATAAACGACGTCAGCGGTAGACTCGAACAAATGCGCCTTACAATAATCTCCGCGATTGAACATGGATTTAAGCCGCGCAATATCGTTTTTAAGCTCTACATTCGTCTTATTATCCCGCAGGCAATCCAAAGCGTGTTTGTAAACGCGAACGGTTTCTCCGACGTAAGACGGACGGCGCATTCTGCCTTCGATCTTAAAAGAACTTACGCCGACTTTTATCAACTTGTCCAGATCTTCCAAAAGCATCAGATCTTTTGCGGACAGCAAATAACCGCGCCGGTGCGTTTCTTCGCAATCGAGTTCGTACACTTTACGGCAAAATTGCAAACACTGCCCCCTGTTTCCGCTGTTGCCCGACACCAATCCTGAAAAATAACAGTTACCGGAAAAAGATATGCACATAGCGCCGTGTACGAAAAATTCAATTTCGAGAGAAGTCGAATCGCGAATTTCGGATATATCTTTCAGCGTCGTTTCGCGCGAAAGGATAACTCTTTTTACGCCGAGCTTTTCCAAAACTTTTGCGCCTTCTTTATTATGCACGCCCATTTGCGTACTTGCGTGGATTTCCGCGTCGGGCAACATATTTTTGAGCGCGATCAATAACCCGAGATCCTGAACTATAAATGCGTCGGCTCCCGCGTCATAAGCCATTTTTATCGAGTCTAATACGCTCGCAAATTCCGAATATTTGATAAGCGTATTTACGGCAACGTAAACTCGCACGCCGAAAAGGTGCGCATATTCAACGGCGCGACGAAACTCATCGGCGCCGAAATTCGACGCCTTGGCTCTCGCGCTGTATTTATCCAGCCCTAAATATACTGCGTTTGCTCCGTTTATGACAGCGGCACGTAGGCTATCGAAATTTCCCGCAGGAGCAAGCAATTCAACGCCACTCGACATAAATCAATTATATCATTTTGATCGACCCGTGTAAAGCGGTATTTTATCAAGACCGCAGTTTTGCCCCGAAATCTTTTTCCAGGATATCCACGATCGCTTTCATTGCGTCCGTTATTTCATTATCGGTCAAAGTTTTTTCCTTATTGCGCAATTTGACCGAAAAAGCGACGCTCTTGTAACCTTTTTCGATTTGTTCGCCCGTGTAAACGTCGAAAAGCTCGACATCTTCGAACAATTCTCCCGCCGCGCGTTTCACGCTTTCAAACATATCGCCGACAAGATAGTCGGACTTCACCGTTACGGCAATATCCCTTGCGACACCCGGGTATTTAGGCAACGCATCGTATTTCACCGCGGCATGCTCTTTGTTCATAATATACGCCAAGTTTATTTCACCGACGAAAACGTTTTCGGGAATATCGAAATTTTTCGCGACCGTAGGATGAATTTTACCGAAACTTCCCACCGTCTGCCCGTCCGCTATTATGTCGGCGCTTATTCCGGGATGCAGATATTTTTTCTTGCTGTATTCGAGTTTATAGCCGCAGTCGGATACGTCCGGCATATTGCACAAAACGGCTTTTACGCCGTAGAAATCTTCTTCCTTTCCGACGAACGCAACGGAGAGAGTCTGATTTTCGTCGGGCAATTTGTCGGGTTCGGAAATCTTCGGAATATACGTTTTTGCGATTTCGAACAATCTGAAATTATCGTTTTTACGACTGCTATTAAGTCGAACTATGTCTAACATACTACCGATAAGTTGCGTGCGCATTACGGAATATTCTTCACTAAGCGGATTCATTATGCGTATGGCGTTGCGGCACGGATCGTCTTTATCGAGCAAAAGTTTATCGCAGATATCGGGATTTATAAACGAATAAGATATGATTTCGTTCATTCCCTTTCCGACGAGATAATTCTTGTACTTTTCTATTTTTTTCTGCTCTGTACTCAATCCGCCGAAAGTAGTTTCGCTCAGCTTGAACAGCGTGGGAACTATATGGTCGTATCCGTAAAAGCGGATGACTTCTTCCGCCAGATCCGTAAAGTTATCGATATCTTCTCTGAATCTCGGTATATGGCATATCAGCGAATTACCATCGTTTTCGACTGCAATTTCAAGGCTTTTCAATATCTTTATGATATCGGATGCCTTGATCTTGATGCCGAGTATACTGCAAATCTCGTCTACGGAAGTTTTTATGATTTTTTCTTTCGGCTCTTTTATGCCGTCGTAGCCGGCGTAAGTATAAATATCGCCCGCTTTGAGCTGAGATATAAGACTGAGAGCGCGTTCGCGTCCCATATCAACGCTTTGGTAGTCGACGCCCTTTTCATACCGTGCGGAAGAATCGGATCTAAGTCCGAGAGCGCGCGAAGTGGATCTTACCGTTCCGCGGGCAAATCTTGCGGCTTCGAGCAGAACGGTTTTCGTATCGGCGTTGATACCGCTGTATTCCCCGCCCATAACGCCCGCAATGGCGAGCGGTTTTTTGTCGTCGGCAATAACGAGCATATTGTCTTTCAGTTCGTATAAATTGCCGTCGAGCGCCGTGATCGTTTCACCCTGCTCTGCCGTTCTCACGTTTATTCCGCCGTCGATAAACGCCGTGTCGAAAGCGTGCAACGGTTGACCGATTTCAAGCAGAACGTAATTCGTTATATCGACTATATTGTTTATCGGATTAAGCCCGCTGTTTTTAAGCCGTCTTCTCATCCACAGCGGAGATTCCTGCACTTTGATATTTCCTATAAGCCTTGCGCTGTACCGCGAACACAATTCGGGCGCATGGATCTTAACGCTTACGGCAGCGTCGCTTTCGACGGTTTTATATTTGAGCGACGGCGCTTTTACTTTGCGCGACAACAGCGCTCCGATTTCGCGCGCCATTCCGTATACGCTTTGACAGTCGGGTCTGTTAGCGGTTAAAGACACGTCGAAAATATATTCGTTCAGTCCCAAAACTTCGCGGATATCCAGACCGACCGCAACGCTTTTATCGAGAATCAGTATGCCGTTCACGCTTGCGCCTTTAACGGTGCTTTCGTCTACTCCGAGCTCTTTTCCAGAGCAAAGCATTCCGTAGCTCATAACGCCGCGCAAAGGGCTTGAAACTATCTTTTTACCGCCGGGCAAAGTCGAACCGTCGAGCGCGAGCGGAACTATATCGCCTACGCTGATATTTTTCGCGCCCGTAACGATAGTAAGAATTTCCTTGCCCGAATCGACCATGCAAACGGACAGCTTATCCGCGTCGGTGTGCGGCTTGATATCCAGTATTTTACCGGTAACGACTTTATCTATTTCCGCTCCGGTATAAATTATTTCTTCGACTTCGAAACCTATCCCGACGAGTTTGTCGGCAAGCTCCTGCGGCTTTATATCGTCCACTTTGACAAAATCGTTCAACCAACTCAGTTGTAATTTCATAATTTCGGATCTCCTTAGTTAAACTGTTTCAAGAAACGTATGTCGTTTTCGAACGGAACGCGCGCGTCGTTTATTCCGTGGAAAATATTCGTTATTCTGTCCATTCCCGCGCCGAACGCAAAACCCGTGTAAATATCCGGATCTATATCGCAGTTTTTCAGAACGTTTCGGTTTACTATTCCCGCACCGAGAATTTCTATCCAACCCGTACCCTTGCAAACCCTGCAACCTGCGCCTTTGCAATGCGAACAAGTGGCGTCGACTTCTATGCTCGGTTCTGTAAAAGGAAAATACGACGGACGGAAACGTATTTTCGTGGCTTCTCCGAAGATCTCTTTCGCGAACAATTCAAGGATCCCTTTCAGATCGCACATCGTTATGTTTTTATCGACTACAAGCCCTTCAATCTGGTGGAACATAGGCGAATGAGTCGCGTCGGGATTGTCCGAGCGATATACCCTGCCCGGAGATATCATTTTGATCGGCGGTTTGACTTTTTCCATCATGCGTATTTGCCCCGTAGAAGTTTGAGAACGTAAGCAAATGTCTTTCGATACGAAAAACGTATCCTGAACTTCGCGCGCGGGATGATCTTCGGGAATATTCAGAGCTTCGAAATTATAGTAATTCTTTTCGATTTCGGGGCTGTCCGCGACTATAAAACCGAGCGAAACAAAGAAATCCACGATCTTATTGCGGACTATGTTAAGCGGGTGCAGACCGCCTTTCAACACGTTTTTATCGATCGTAATGTCGATCTTCTCGGATTTGAGCCGTTCGTTCAGCTCTTTTTCTTCGAGCGCCTTGCCGCGAGCCGCAAAAACGCTTTCGAGCTTTACGCGCGCTTCGTTGACTATTTTTCCCGCGGCGGGCTTTTGATCCGGCGGCAAATCTTTAATGTTGCGCAAAATCGTCGTAAGTTCGCCGCTTTTTCCGAGAATGCTTACTTTCAAGTCGTTCAGCGAGCGCATATCGGCGCAACTCATGACCAAATTCTCTGCTCTTTCCGTAAGTTTTCTGATTTCTTCTTCCATTTGTTTCTCCTATAAAAAAGTCCTT
>DBEXQE010000138.1:0-5634 GCA_048167245.1 Christensenellales bacterium
AAAGGGCAAGAGATTTTCTTTGCCGAACAGCGAGATAATGATCCATCAGCCTTTGGGCGGCGCGCAGGGTCAGGCGAGCGACATCGCGATCCAGGCGGAACACATTCTTAAAATCAAGGAAAGAATGAACCGTATCCTTGCAAGCAATTGCGATCAGCCGCTCGAAAAAATAGAAAAAGACGTAGACAGAGATTTCTATATGAGCGCCGACGAGGCGATGAAATACGGAATAATAGACAAAGTCTATTCGAAAAGACAATAAAAACGATAAAAGTCGGATTACGGAGTGTAAAAGTTGAGCAATAAAAGTTTCGAAGCCAAGTGTTCTTTTTGCGGTAAACCGCAGTCGCAGGTCAGGCATCTTATCGCGGGACCCGACGGCGTTTTCATTTGCGAGAATTGCGTCGGTATTTGTAACGACGTCATCGAGCAGGACAGCGAAAAAGAATCGGGCGTACAGGAGATAAAACTTCCGACTCCCGAAGAGATCAAGTCGCGTTTGGACGAATATATCGTAGGTCAGGACAGCGCGAAGAAAGTTCTTAGCGTTGCCGTCTACAATCACTACAAGCGCATCAACTACAATATTGCCGCAAAGGCGAAATCGAAAAACAAAAAGACCCAAAAAGACGAGATAGAACTCAAAAAGAGCAATATTCTGATGCTCGGACCCACGGGAAGCGGCAAAACGCTTCTCGCGCAAACGTTGTCGAAAATTCTCAACGTGCCTTTTGCGGTTGCCGACGCGACGACTCTGACCGAAGCGGGCTATGTGGGCGAAGACGTCGAAAACATTCTGCTTAAACTCATTCAGAACGCGGATTTCGACATAGAGCGCGCGCAACGCGGAATAATTTACGTGGACGAGATCGACAAAATTTCGCGAAAGTCCGAAAATATGAGCATTACGCGCGACGTGTCGGGCGAGGGCGTACAGCAGGCGCTGTTGAAAATAATAGAGAGCACTGTCGCAAGCGTTCCGCCGCAGGGCGGGAGAAAGCACCCGCAACAGGAGTGCATAAACATAGACACGACGAATATCCTGTTTATCTTCGGCGGCGCGTTCGTAGGGCTCGACAAGATAATTCAGAAGCGTATAAGCAAGGCGTCGCTCGGTTTCGGCGGCGAAGTCCATTCGCAGAAAGAAGTTGACGGCGCGTCGCTGTTGTCGAACATTCAGCCGCAGGACCTTATTTCTTACGGACTTATTCCCGAATTCGTCGGGCGCGTTCCCGTTACCGTGTCTTTGACTTCGCTCGACAAGAGCGCGCTTATAAACATTCTCACTCAGCCGAAAGACGCGCTCATCAAGCAATACGAAAAGTTGCTTGAAATGGACGGGGTAAAGCTCGAATTCGACGGCGGCGCGATAGAAGCGATCGCCGAAAAAGCGATAGAGTTGAATACGGGCGCGCGCGGTCTGCGTTCCATTATGGAAGAATGTATGCTCGACGTAATGTACAGGACGCCGACCGACAAAACGATAGAAAAAATAACGGTTACGCGCGAAACGATATCCGAAAAGAAACAACCGTTTATCGAGAAAAGGAACTTACGAAAGGAATCGGCTTGATCGAAATCTCGGTATAATTGTGAGTTATAGCGATTATAGCGGATTTTACGGGAGCATTGATCATGGAAAATAACGCAATTAACGAAACGATAGGCGAAATTATACCGCAAGTTCGAACGCCTTATAAAATGATAGCACTGCGCGGCGTCGTGGTTTTTCCGGGACAGTCGGTGAATTTCGATTTGGGTCGCGATAAGTCTTTGCACGCTCTGAATAAGGCGATCGAAGCGGGCGAAGACGTTTTTTTGGTAGCGCAGAAACATTCGAGCGCATCGAATCCCGCGCCTAAGGATATTTACCGCGTAGGCACTCTGTCGAGAATAAAGCAGGTCATAAAACTGCCCAACGACTGCGTGCGCGTTCTGGCGGTCGGGAAGGAGAGAATGGAGATCGACAGTTACGTTTCGATCGCTCCGTTTTTCGAAGTTACGCTGAAAGATTATCCGTACGAAGATTCGGATCCGTTACTGCTCGAAGCCGCAAAACGCAACGCGAGAGAACAGCTCGAACTGTATAAAAAACTCGACGCGAAACTGCCGTCGGAAGTGGACGTTTCGCTTAATTCGTCGAGCACGCGCTATTTTATAGGCGTCATGGGCACGTATATAATCAAAGACGACGCGGAAAAGCAAAAGCTGTTGCAGAACAAAACGGAACACGGACAGCTTGAAGATATTTACGAATTTCTGACGCGCGAGTGCGAGATACTTGCCGTCGAGAAGAAAATATCCGCTAAGGTAAGAGCCAGCATAGACAAAAATCAGCGCGAGTATTATCTGCGCGAACAGATCAAAGCCATTCACGACGAACTCGGCGACAACAGCGACGAAATAGAAGAATACAAAAAGCGCATGCAGGAGAAAGATCTCCCCGAATACGTAGCCGAAAAAATCAAAAAAGAACTTTCGCGTCTGGAACGCATGAGTCCCACTTCGCCCGAATCGGGAGTAAGCAGGACTTATATAGACTGTTTGCTCGAACTGCCCTGGTCGGAAGAAAAAGAAGAAAACACCGATCTTGCAAAGGCGAAAGCTATTTTGGACGAAGACCATTACGGGCTTGAAAAAGTCAAAGAGCGCATAATAGAATATCTTGCCGTTCACAGGCTTACGAATTCGCTGAAAGGTCCCATCCTTTGTTTCGTGGGACCGCCGGGAGTCGGCAAAACTTCGATCGTTTCTTCCATTGCCCGCGCGTCGGGGCGCAAGCTCGTTTCGATGAGTTTGGGCGGAGTGCGCGACGAAGCCGAAATACGCGGACACAGGCGCACTTATATCGGCGCTTTGCCGGGCAGGATACTCAGCGGAATGAAGCAAGCCGGCGTAGTCAATCCCGTTTTTCTTCTCGACGAAATAGACAAGATGTCGAGCGACTTCCGCGGCGACCCCGCGAGCGCGATGCTCGAAGTTCTCGACCCGAATCAGAACAACTCGTTCAAGGATCACTACGTAGAACTGCCTTACGATCTGTCTAAGGTCATGTTCGTTACGACGGCGAACAGCCTGGAACCGATCCCCGCGCCGCTTCTCGACAGAATGGAAGTCATAGAGCTTTCGGGATACACGTACGAAGAAAAATTGCAGATAGCCAAGAAGTATCTTTTGCCTAAGCAGCTTACGGCGAACGGCTTAGACGAAAAGCGGGTCAGTATTCCCGACGACGTGATGATGACGATAATTTCGCAGTATACGCGCGAAAGCGGCGTGAGAAACCTGGAACGCGAGATCGCCACCGTCGCACGTAAGATCGCCGTAAAAGTCGTTAACGCGGGCGAGAAAGCCAAAAAGAAATACGAAGTCGGAAAAGAAGACGTTTCCGAATATCTGGGCGTTGCGAAATACAAAGACGACCTTATGAACGAGCTTGACGAAGTCGGGCTTGCGACGGGTCTTGCCTGGACTTCCGTCGGCGGCGTAACGCTGAATATAGAAGTCGCCGTTATTCCCGAAGGAAAGGGCGAGATAATACTTACGGGCAGTTTGGGCGACGTTATGAAAGAATCCTGTCAGACGGCGCTTACGCTCGTTAAAAGCAAAGCGAAAGAGTACGGCATAGCCGCGGATAAGTTCAAGACGAACGATATCCATATACATTTGCCCGAAGGCGCGACGCCGAAAGACGGTCCGAGCGCGGGCATAACCATGGCTACTGCCATCATGTCGGCTTTTTCGGGCAAAAAAGTGGATAAAAACGTTGCGATGACGGGCGAAGTTACGCTTCGCGGAAAAGTTCTTGCGATAGGCGGACTGAAAGAAAAGTCGCTTGCAGCGTTCCGTTCGGGCGTTAAAAAGCTGATAATCCCCGCCGAAAACGAAAAGGACGTTGCGGAGCTTCCCGCCGAAGTCAAGGACAATTTGCAGATCATTTACGCGGACAACATAGACACCGTGTTTGAGAACGCCCTTATCTGAACATGGAATACAAACTGAGAAAAGCCGAATTCGTTACGAGCATTTCGGATATAAAAGTTTACCATGCTTTTGCCGCGGGATACGACTGTCCCGAAATTTGCGTTGTAGGGCGCTCGAACGTGGGCAAGTCGTCGTTTATAAACATGCTTGCGGGCAAGAAAACGGCGAAAGTTTCGTCTACGCCGGGGCGCACGCGGCTTATCAATCTTTTTTCGTTCAACGACAACGATTTTATGCTTGTCGATCTGCCGGGCTACGGATACGCTCAGGCGTCGAAAGCCGAGCAAGCTAAATGGAGCGGCTTTATAGAAGACTATCTGAGCGAAAGCGAAAAACTCATACATATTTTTTCGCTCGTGGATATAAGACACGAACCTACCGCGAAAGATAAGCAGATGATCGACTATATGTACAAAAGCGGACTTCCGTTTACCGTTATCGCAACGAAAGCCGACAAGCTGTTGAAAACCGAAACGGGCAGAAACGTGCAGAAGATCGCGTCCGTTCTGGGACTCGGGCGCGACGATATAATTCACGTTTCGTCGGTTACGCGGCTCAATGCGGATAAAGTCGCCGCGAAAATAGGATCGGTTTTGCAAGGGTATAGGGATAGCGGAACTTCCGAAGAATGACCGTTTTTTGTAACGGATATAATTGTCTCCGAATATAATGAAAGAGAACGAATTTCATTATTTTCGGAGGCTTTTTTATTTATGTCGGACAATTGCGAAAATACTATTCGCGCGGGCAGGATAAACGGAAATCCGCTCAACGGATTGTGCGAAAGGGTGTGCATAGAAGTCCCTGTTGTTTTCGACGGGTGCATATCGCGCGACCGGTCTTTGTCGTTTCAGCTCGTGCTCAGCGATATTACTCCGGGAATGGTTTATCCGTTTACGTTTCTCAACGCCGTGAGCAGCGGCGACGCCACGCTTGAAAATCTTATAGTTTCGTCGGTCGACGCAAACAGGATACGTATCCGCGGCGACGTGGTGATCCCGATGACGGTAACTTTTACCGACGCGACTGGCAGAGCGGGTACGGGGCGGTCGAGCATTTCCCTGCATAAGGATATCATATTGCGGATCCCCGAGCGCTCTCTCGTTCCGTACAGGATCTCGGTAACGGCGAATGCGGTAAGTCAGATCGGCAATTTCATAAACGAAACGACCGTAAATATATTGTGTTGCGTGATCTGCATAATAAAAACGGTAGTTACTTCGGACATAGTAGTTCCCGCATACGGCTATTCGGTGTATCCGGCTTGCACGGACGGCACAGAAGACCTGTGCGCCGCGCTGTTCGATCTGCCGCTGTTCCCGTCGTTCAATACATAAATAAAATTTGCGTAAATCGGTTTGCTTTAAGCGCGAAAATTTGTTATAATATTCTTATGAAAGTTTTTGCGATAAGCGATCTGCATTTGTCGGGAGAAAATCCCAAGCCGATGGATATATTCGGCGGCGCGTGGGATAATTATGTGGAAAAGATAAAAGCGTCCTGGGAAGAACGGGTAAGCGAGAACGATCTCGTTCTGATCTCGGGCGATATAAGCTGGGCGATGGGGCTTGAAGAAGCCAAAAAGGACCTGGCTTTTATCGGCTCTCTGATAGGAAAAAAGATAATTATCCGCGGCAATCACGATTATTG
>DBEXQE010000139.1:0-14141 GCA_048167245.1 Christensenellales bacterium
TTTTGTAGGAGAAGGATTTTATGAGTGAAGAAATGAATGAAAACACTCAGGCAGCGGAAGAAGTAACCGCCGCGGCTGACGAAACGCCCGTTTCGCAAGAGCCTGCGACAGCTACCGAGACCGCGGACGCGGGAACCCCTAAGGGTCCCAAGACGAAGTTCGGCAAATGCTTGGACAACTACTTCGGAATAACGAAGTCGGGCAGTACGATTGCTACCGAGATCGTCGCGGGTATCGTTACGTTCCTTGCAATGGCGTACATACTCGTCGTCAATCCGAGCGCCATTCTCAGCGAGAATGCTCAAGCAATGGACTGGTCGAGCGTGTTCATGGCAACGGCTATCGGCGCGCTTATCGGCACGCTTCTCATGGCGTTCGTTGCGAAAATGCCTTTGGGACAGGCTTCGGGCATGGGGCTTAATTACCAAGTCGGCGCAATACTCGGCGGAAGCCTAGGGTTTGCGGTGTCGTTCGGTAACGTCATGTTGCTCGTGCTCATCTCGGGTATTCTGTTCCTTTTGCTGTCGGTCATAAAGATCAAGGGCGTATCCATACGCGAACAGATCTTCGACGGTATTCCCGATTGCGTGAAAGGCTCGATCGCCGTAGGTATCGGCTTGTTCATCGCGTTCATCGGTATGCAGAACGCGGGACTTATAATAGCTCCGCTCGTTCACAAGCCCAACCTGTTGGGACCGGATAACTGCCTTGTGATAACGGGCACGCTCGTAGACCTTGTACAGTTCAATCTGTACGGAAGCGCGACGTACGTTGCCGCGGGCGCGGTAGTCTGCATAGTCGGTCTTATCGCGATAGCTTTGCTCGAACACTATAAAGTAAAGGGCGCAGTTATAATCGGCGTTATCATCGCAACTATTCTCGGTATTCCGCTCGGCGTTACGAAATGGTCGGATCAGAGCTGGAAATTCTGGGAAACGTTCGCAAAATTCTTCTCGTTCAAGCCCGAAGAAGGCGGCGCGTTCTTCGCCGTGTTCACCGAAGGCTTTAAGTGGTCCGAAGGCGCGGGCGCTATAATGCCCTGCATCATGACCGTCATCGCGTTCTGCATGATAGACATGTTCGACACGATGGGCACGGTCGTAGGTTGCTGCGTTCCCGCGGGTCTTGCCGACGAAAAAGGCAAGCCTAATCACTACAACGGAATAATGCTTTCCGACTCGATCGCTACCTGCACGGGCGCAATGCTCGGCACGAGCACCGTTACGACTTTCGTCGAGAGCGGTTCGGGCGTAGCCGCAGGCGGAAGAACGGGTCTTACCGCTCTGTCCACCGCGATTATGTTCCTTTTGTCGATATTCCTGTTGCCGCTGTTCGCGTCCATTCCGGGACCCGCCGCGGCGTCGGCGCTACTCTACGTGGGTTGCCTTATGCTGAAAGGTATCAAGAACATCAAGATCGACACCGTCAAGAACGCGGTACCCGCATTTCTTACGATCGCCATGATGCCGCTTGCATACTCGATAACCGACGGTATCGGTTTCGGTATCCTGTCGTACGTTATAATCGATCTGTTCATCTATATCATCGACAGCATAAAGTACGCCGCAAGCAAGAAAGAAGATAAGGTTAAGCCCAAATGGGATCTGCACGTAGTTACCATCGTGGTCGCCGTACTGTTCCTTATCTACTTCTTCGTACCGACGAAGTTCTGAGCGTAAAGTAATTTACCGAAAAGAAAAGAGCCTATGGCTCAAAAAAAGTCTTTCCCGAAAGAGCAAGACTTTTTTCATGCGAAAATAAGCGGAAAAACGAAAAAAGACCCGAAAACCCTTGACGGGGGGGGGACTTAGTTTATACTTGTATGGTAAACAAAAAAAGTACATGAAAAGTGTATAAACGCGCACGCGGAAAGCGTGCGGGAGTCGGAGGGTCAACAAAATGGAAAAAAGGTTTTTCGGGCGCGCTAAGCGCCTTGCGCTTGCGGTCGCGTTTATCGCGACGCTTGTTTGCGTTGCGGCGGTCATGGCGTTCGTGCCGCGGGCGGGCGGATCGAAAGCGACTGCCGACGGCGCTTTGACCGAGCGGGAATTGGAACTCGTAACGGCGGCGGGATGGCTGAGCGGCGGTACGGCAAGCGCCGACGCGGAGATCGCTCTCGACAACGAGCGCTTTAACGGCGACGCGGGAGTGGTTACCTACGACGTCGAAATAAGCACCGCCAAACAGCTTGCGCGGCTTTCGTATCTCGTGTATCAAAACGAGATCGTCGAAAAAGACGGCGTGGATCACGTAAAGGCGTATAACGTTAAGATCACCGCCGATATAGATTTGGAAAACAAGCTGTGGATCCCCATAGGAACGATGGCGCGCGGCGTTGCGTGGGACGGCAACGCTTTCAGGGGCAACGTTATCGGCGCAAAAGGCGGCGCGGTCGGTGAAGCCGTTACGATAAGCAATCTCGACTCCGATCCGTTATATGATCACGTCGATTACGGAATGGTAGACGCGGGAGAAAGTTATTACGTCGATTGCGGCACGACGGGAAAGATCCCGTTCGTGATAAAAGGCGACAGCGAATATTGCTACGGTATTTTCGGAAATTCGGTCGGCATAGGCGCGGACGGAGTTGCCGAAACGCGCTTCGAAAACATTAAGGTGGTCGGCGTTAAGATCGACGTTGCGAAAAAAACGGTAAACGGGAAAACGTTCGAAAACGACCGTTGCGGCGCATTGCTCGGTTACAGTGCCGGCAGTATAGTCGTGAATAATTGCGTTTCGGGTAAGTCGGGCGATTTCATATTGGGGAGCAACACTACCGGCGGGCTTGTGGGCGGCGTGTACGCCGGCTATAACAAAGGCAAGCCGAGCGGAAGCAGCGGTAACGATTTAGGCGCGTATATTATTTTTACAAACTGCGAAAACAGTATAGATATCGGCGGCTTAAACGCAACGAGAGCGCAAAAGGGCGGTATCGTCGGGTATATTTACAGCGCGCAAACGATAACTTTCGATAATTGCGTAAACTACGGAGAAATTTTCGGCGGGTACGTAGGCGGTATCAGTTCGTTTATAAATACTCGGGTAAGTCTTGTCGATGCGAGCGCCGATCCCGTTACGATCGAGCATAGCTTTACAAACTGCGCTAACTACGGCGATATTCACAACTTGTATAACAGAGATGCCGATCTGACGAAAGATCAAGATTTTGCGGGCGGTATTTTGGGTCAAATGGTCGATTGGTGGGGCGCAAAAGACGATAGATTGGAAACAATTTACCGTTTGGAAAACTGCGTGAATCACGGAAATATTACAGCCGTACAAAACTCGTCCGTCGGCGGTATTTTGGGCGAATTCCGTTCAAACAGCGAATTCGGTTCGGTCGGTATAGTAAATTGCTATAACTACGGCGACGTTAGCGGCGAAAACGGCAAAACAGGCGGCGTAATAGGTTATTACGAAACGAATTTGGCATACTCGCGTACGGTAAACGGTACTAATTTTTATCAAGACCGTATCGACAACGTCGACAGAGAGCAGGTCATAACGATAAATACCTTTATAGCTAACGCGGGAAAGGTGTCCGCGAACGATATGACTGCCGACACGGTCGGCGGAACGGTCGGATCGAGAAAAAAGTTCGACGTCGATCTCGCTACCGGTAATATAGACACGGAAGGCTCGCCCAAGTGGTATTTGAAACACCGTTTCGACGGCGGACATATCGTATTCGACGAAAAAGCCGTTAACGCATATAAGATCGCGGCTTCCGCACCGGTTTCCGCTCATAAGGCGGTGGATACGGCAACGCTCGAATTGTCGAGCGACGGTAAAACCGTAACGGGTCTGACGGATATTCCGAATAATTATTTTAAGGTAATGATTCCCGCAACGGTCGAAAAAATAGATATTGCGGCGTTTATGTGCGCGGAAAATCTTGCGGAAGTGGTTTTCGACGAAAACGGCGCGCTCAAAGAAATAGGCGACTTTGCTTTCGCGGGGACGGGGATCTCGGAAATCGCGTTGCCCGAAACGCTGAACAGGATCGGCGCGGCGGCGTTCGGAGAATGTGCGGCTCTCACGAAAGTTCACGTTCCGGCAAGCATTTCCGAAATAGGTAAAGCCGCTTTCGGAAACAGCGGCGCGATCGAAATTTATTTCGACGGCGAACTCAATCCGGATCTCGTTATAGGCGATATAGCGTTTAACGCGGTTACGGCAGGCGACAACTACAACGGTACGACGAATATAATAGCGAAGAACTCCGCGGAATACGATCTGTTCGTAAATTCTTCCGCGTTCGACGGTTATGAGAGTAACGTTACTTACCCCGTAACGATCCGATACGGTTCGCGCGGAGATATACTCGACAGCGAAGTAAGGCTGTTCGGCAGAGGCTATGCTTACGACAGGAACAACAGCGCGGGCGAGTGGAGATTCAATCAGTACGCCAAACTCGGTACGGCGTACGCAAACGCCGCAAGGTGGTATTTAAGCGAAAACGACGACGCGGCTGCCGAGATAGACGATATCGACGCTTTGCTTTCGGGGACGGAACATTGCGATACGATAACGCTTTACTCGAAATCTTCCAAACTGTTCGTCCCGCGTTCGGATATAGTCTACGACGGAAATTCGTACGGCGCGGCTCAACTTAATTCTTTGCTTGCGCCGAGCAGCGACAAAATAAGCGGTAGCGCGACCATAATGAAATACGTCGGGTTCGACGGCACGGAAACGGAAAACCCCGCAAGCATATGCGACGCGGGCGTGTACGAGATAGGAGTAGTCGAAGGCGACAACGAATATAAGTTCGATATAACGGTCGCGCGCAGGACTTTCGATCTGGGCGTTTATACGAACCTGCGTTGGTTCGCGGGAGAAGAAGAATTGCTCGGCGGCAGGGTCGGCAGTGCAAGCGTTCTGCGTTCGATAGCGCGCTATCTCGGCGGCGAAGTCGAAGTGGCTCCCGCCGAAAGCGACGGATACGCCGTTGTCGCGATAGACGGAAATACGGCAAATTCGTCAAGCACCGACGCAAAAACGGCGTCGGTAACGCTTGCGGCGAACAACAATTACGAATTCATATTCACGGGGTGCGACGGCGGCTACGGGCTGAGCGTGAACGTTGCGGACAACGGATCGACGGCTTACGTTTTCAAGACCTGGTACGCGGTCGAAATGCAGAACTGGTTCGTCGGTTTTGGAAGCATAGACGCGTACACCGTCGACGATCGCGCGTTCGGCGACGCGTCGGCTTTCCCGTCGCCGCGCATAAGATTCAGCGACGATCAGAGCGCGGATCTGAGTTTCAACTTAAAATTCGGCGGCGAAAGCGTGAACGACGCGCCTTTCACTCTCGCTCGGTTCTCGCGGTATCTGAATTCCGCTATGCCCGCGGGAAAATACGAACTCGAAGTCATCTCTTCGGCTACGAGCTACACCGAATACAGGGACGACGGCACGACGGGAACGGTCGCTCTCGAACCTTTTTCTCAGACCTACGAATTCGAAGTCGTTCCCGCGGGATATAACGAAAGTCAGCTTGCGGAGATAGACGGGATATTGAAAGGAAAGACGTTCAGATTCGAATGGGACGGCAACGCGCACTTGCTGTCGCAAGCCGACAGGAACGCTTTGAACGCTATATTGGAGCGCATGGACAGACCCGTAAGAGCAGGCACCGTTTGGGAAGATGCGAAGTACAACGATCTGTACGGCGCTTACGAGTTGCGGTTTAACGTTGCGAGAGCGCAGACGGGCGACTACGTTACGGAAAGCGAGATACCCGTAGACATGAAAGACGCGCAAAGGTACACGGTTTTCTATACTTTGGGCGCGAAAAATCACGGGCTGTCGGTGGACGGACTTGACTCGGACGAGCGCGCGGCGCGCAGTTTCTACGTTGTGAACGTGCGCAAACTCGACGCTCCGACGCTTCTTTCGAAGCCGTATAACGGGCAGTTGCAGACTCCCGACTTATCCAAACTCGACACTTCGCTTTACACGGTTACGGGCGAAGGCGGAACGGACGCGGGAACTTATCCCGTTACGCTGAAATTCGTCGATCCCGAGTGCTACGAGTGGAACGGCACGGGTTCGGCGGAGATAACTCTCGACTTTACGATCACGAAAGCGTCGAACGAATGGATAGTAAGACCTACGATCTCGAATTGGGTGGTAGGCAGGTACAACGCCGAAGAAAACGCCGTCATAGGCAGTTCGGCGTTCGGTTACGGCGATATGAGATACGTTATTACGGACGCGACCGACGAGAGCAAGACGCTTTTCGACAGCTCCGCGGACGGCGCGGACAAACTCGCGTCGCTGAAAGTCGGCAACTACTATATCAAGGTTACGATCGCGGGCAACGACAACTATAACGGGCTCGAAAGCTCGATGCTGTTCCGCGTGTTCAAAAAGCCCGGAATGCCCTGGTGGGGAACGCTACTGATAGTTATAGGGTCGTTGCTCGTCGCGGCGGCGGTAATATTCATACTGTGGAAGAAAGGCGTGTTCCGCATAGTAACGGACAAGATAATACTTGCGGTCAAGACGAGAGCGAGCGTGGACGCGGTGATAGCGTCGGTACGCGCCGCAAAACGCACGGAAGAAGCGCGGAAGTCGGTGGAAGCGGCAAAGCGGAGAGAGAAAGCCGAAGAACGGCGCAGGAAAGCCGCGGAAGAAAAGAACAAACCCGTTGAAGAACGCGCGGCGGCGTTGGAAGCGAAAGCCGCGGCGGAAGAAGCGCGCATAGAGAGATTGCGTGCAAGAAGCGAAGCTATGAGAGCGAGAGCGGAGCGTATGAGAGAGCAGTCGCGCCCGAAAGACGACGAAGTCGCCGCGGAAGCCGCCGCAACGAAAGACGGGGAGTAACCTCATCAGTCGGCTACGTAAACTTCGCCGACAGCTTCCCCTTGAAGGGGAAGCCTTGAATAAGGCTATTTCAATTATAAAGGCTCCCCTGATAGGGGAAGCTGTCAATGACAAAGCGAAGCGACTCATTGACTGATGAGGTCGGAAAACAAAATAACAATAAAATAAGGAGAGAGATAAAATGTCGGTAAAAAGAGATTTGGCAAGGGAGATCAAGGATCTCGAAAACGAAATCAAAGAACTCGAAGTGAAGCGGACGCGGTCGCTTGCGGCGCGTATGGAATCTATCATCAGCAAGGGGGATCCGAGCGAAGAAGAAATGCAGTATTTCAGGACTTACACGGCGGATATCGACGTTAAGCGCGAAAAGCTCAGTTCGCTCATAAAACAACTCGAAGCGTTCGTTTAGGATAAAGTGCGTCAAAACGCTTGCGGAATTCGGTTTTTTGTATTATAATTGTATCGGTGAAGGTTGGGCGATAGATTTTTTCGCCTTTCGGAAGCCGAAACGCAAATCATGAAAAAACCTAATTTTTCAAGGAGTTATGATACATAAAATGAAAACTTACGGAATCGAAAAGTACGACATCGTAAAACCCAAAAACGTTTACCGCAATCTTTCGCCCGCCGTTTTGACGGAAATGGCGCTCAAAACCGAAGATTGCCGCCTTATGGACAAAGGCGCGTTGCTCGTAAATACGGGCGCGTACACGGGCAGAAGCCCCAACGACAAATTCACGGTTTACGAAAGCTCTTCCTGCGACGATATCAACTGGGGCAAGGAAAACAAGAAGATAACCGAAGCTCAGTTCGATTCGATCTATAAGAAGATTACGAAATATCTTTCGGGCAAGGACGTTTACGTGTTCGACGGCTATGCGGGCGCGGACGAGAAGTACAGACTCAACATAAGAGTCATAAACGAGTACGCGTCGCAGAACCTTTTCATGCACGACATGCTTATCCGCCCGACGAAAGAAGAACTCGCGTCTTTCTCGGAAGATTTCACGCTCATCGTAGCGCCGGGACTCAAACTCGACGCCGCGAAAGAAGGCATAAATTCCGAAGCCGCAATTCTCGTTAACTTCGGCAAGAAGATGGTGCTTATAGCAGGCTCGAAGTACAGCGGCGAAATGAAAAAGTCCGTTTTCTCGGTAATGAACTACGTTCTGCCGAAGAAAGGCGTTCTCGGCATGCACTGCTCTGCCAACATGGCTCTCGACGGAAGCGGCGACACGGCTTTGTTCTTCGGACTTTCGGGAACGGGCAAAACGACGCTCTCGGCAGACCCTAACCGCGGTCTTATCGGCGACGACGAACACGGTTGGTCGGACGACGGCATTTTCAATATCGAAGGCGGTTGCTACGCTAAGTGCATCGACCTTACGGAAGAAAAAGAGCCCGATATTTACAGAGCTATCCGCCACGGCGCGGTAGTCGAAAACGTTGTGGTCGACCCCGAAACGGGCGCTCCCGACTATTCCGACAACTCGCTTACCGAGAACACTCGCGTGGCTTATCCCGTAAACTTTATAGACAACGCGGTCATTCCCGGAGTGGGCGGACACCCCAAGACCGTTATTTTCCTTACTGCCGACGCAAACGGCGTTCTGCCGCCCGTTGCCAAGCTCACGAAAGAGCAGGCTATGTACTACTTCGTTTCGGGCTATACTTCGAAAGTAGCCGGCACGGAGCGCGGCATTACCGACCCCGTTTCGACGTTCTCGACCTGTTTCGGTTCGCCGTTCCTGCCGCTCAAATCGAGCATCTACGCCGAAATGCTCGGCGAGAAGATCGAGAAGTTCGGTTCGGACGTTTACCTTATCAACACGGGTTGGTCCGGCGGTCAGTACGGAGTCGGCAAGCGCATGAGTCTGAAAGCTACGCGCGCGATCGTTACCGCGGCGCTGAACGGCGACCTTGCAAAGGCTAAATACGAAACCGATCCTTATTTCGGTCTGAATATCCCGAAGTCCTGCCCGAACGTAGACGGCGAGATACTTAACCCGATCAACACCTGGGCGGACAAGAAAGAATACGACAGGCTCGCTACGCGCCTTATCGCCGCGTTCGAAGAGAACTTCAAAAAGTACGACCATATGCCCGCCGAGATAGTTAACGCGGGTCCCAAAAGCAAGAAATAGGTCGTCATTAAATTCGGTTATGACGGGGGATTCAGTACTCCTTTCATAATAATCTTTTCATTTGTATGGCCGCCGTCCGACTCGTTCGGGCGGCGGTTACGCTTTCCGCGATATTTTTTACTGTTTTTTTCGGAAAATTGCGTTAAAACAGTTTACAAAACTATTATAAATGAATATAATAGTCCCGAAAAATCTTTTCTACGGAGAACACCAACGTGAAAAAAGAAGAAAAGCAACCCGTATACGTTCTTTGTCCGAGATGCGAGCTGAATTATATCAACAAGAAAGATAAGCTGTGCACGGTTTGCAAAGCCGAGCTGGGGCTTATAGATAAGGACGTACTGTTACCGGACGAAGAAGAGATCGGCGTCGAAAAGCTCTGCCCGATCTGCCACGTGAATTATATCGGCGAGGACGAGGAGATCTGCTTTCTGTGTCAGAAAGAGCGCGACGAGAAAGGCGAGAATAAGGACGACGAGTGGGATTACGACGCCGAAGCCGACGCGGACGTAGTCGACGACGACGTGGACGATCTCGACGGCATGATGCTTACGGACGAGGACGAAATGTCCGAAGAAGACGACGAACTCGATTACTCCGATCCGTACAAAGAACCCGACGACTACAATTACAACGTCAACGAAGAAGATTTTCTCGGCGACGACGATGACGAAGACGACGAAGAAGACGGCGACGACGATGACGACGACGAGTGAGTAAAATACGCGCGAAGTATCGGAAATGCTCCTTTTGGCAATAATCAAGCCCTAAGGAGTATTTTTTTATGAGAAAGAGCGCAATGAGCATAGACGAAGTTAAGAGCTATATAGGGTCGCTGAAAGGACGCGAGCTGAAAATAAGCGTGAATAAAGGGCGAAAACGGATCGTAAAATACGACGGAAGCATAGAAGAAGTTTATCCGTCCGTGTTTACGCTTAAAATCCGCGGCGAAAAGAATCTGAGCAAGCTGTCGTGTTCGTATTCGGACGTGGTCTGCGGGGATATAAAACTCGACGTGTAGGGGGCAACCTCATCAGTCAATGAGTCGCTTCGCTTTGTCATTGACAGCTTCCCCTTGAAGGGGAAGCCTTGAATAGGGATAAGAAAAAATAAGAATTTTCTGAAAATAATTGTCATATCGGGACAGGGTCCGCTATAAAATATAGTGTTGCGGGGACGACCCGTAAGGGAAAGGGACAAATTATTTTTTAGGAGGCTCTTATGGCTTTTGAACCTGTATTTGAAATGACCAAGCCGGACAGTTTAAGGCGACTGTGTTCGTCGCAGGCTGTGGTCGAGGCAAAACTTTTGCCGTCGTCGGGAGCGACGATCGCAAAAGTCCTGTCGATCGCTACCGACTGCACCGTCAGCCCGAGCGAAGTGTTCGCCGGGGAAGCGCGCTATAACGGCAGAGTGTGCTTTAAGGTAGTGTTCGCGGACGCGGAAGGCGGCAATCACAGTATGGACTACAACGCCGACTTCACGGATAAACTGAGTTGCGATCAGATAGTAGCGGGGATCCGCCCCGTGATAAGCGCGAGCATACTCGACACGGACGTGGTGAGCGTGGACGAGCGCGAAATAAAGCTCGCGTGCGTGGTCGAAGTCAATCTCGACGCCGTTAAGGGAACGGGCGTTAATCTTCTGACGGGCGGCGGCGAAAACGTGTACACTCACGACGATAAGATCGAGTACACGCGGCTCGTGTGCGAAAACACCGACGGTTTTTCGGTTTCGGACGGCATGACCGACGTTAAGTGCAAGGATATCCTGCTCGCCGAACCGAGAATAATTCTCTCGTCCGTCCGCGCGGGGCTCGACAGCGTGGTCGTGGACGGCAAAATAATTTGCGATCTGTGCTGCGAAGCCGAGGACGGGCTTATAATGAGCTACCGCCGGGTTACGGGCTTTATGCAGGAGATACCGTGCCAGGGCGCGCGCGACGACAATTTCGCCGCCGGACGCGCGACGCTGAACTCCTACAAAGCCGTTCTCGAAACGAGCGGAGAGCAGTCCGCCGTAACGTTCGACTACGGAGTGTCGGTCAGCGTTCAGGTGTTCGCGGACGAATCGGTCAACGCGATAGTAGACGCGTTCAGCGTTCAGAACGAACTGCTGACGGCGGGCGAATCGTTCACCGTTTACCGCAACAGACTTTTCCAGACTTTTTCGGACAGAGTCGACGGCTCGGTAACGCTCGACGTGAACATGCCGATAGCCGACAACATTCTCGCCGTTACGGGCGCGAAACTGCACGTTGCGAACGCGACTGCATCTGCCGGCAAGATCACGTTCGAAGGCGTGGCGTCGTGCAACGTGATCTATTACAGTGCGGAAGCCGATACGAACAGTTCGGTCGCCGTTGAACTTCCGTTCTCGTTCTCGACAAGCGCGGGCGTGGACGAAGGCGACGAGATAGTCGCGAGCGGGATCGTTACTTCGGTTACGGCGAAGATCCGCCGCGGAAACGAGATCGACATAAAAGCCGAGATAGAGATAGAAACTCTCGCGACTTCCGTAGACACGAAATACGTTATCACGGAACTCAAACTCGGCGAAGAAAGAGCGCTGCCCACGAGCGCGTTCAGCATCCATATCGCGCGCGGCGGAGAGACGCTCTGGGACGTCGCAAAGTCGCTCGGAACGACCCCCGAACTCGTTCTGACGCAAAATCCGTCGCTTTCTTTGCCTTTAAGCGGCGGAGAAAGAGTAATTGCTTACAGAAACTTGAAGTAAACGCTTTACTTATTCGTAAAAAAGTGGTATAATATATACAAAATGGAAACACGAAAGTTAATCGTAAAAGTTAATGCGAAAGTAAATTTGTCCCTTAATATCAGCGGTGTGCAGAACGGCATGCACATTCTCGATACGGTCGTGGCGTCGACGGATATCGCCGACGTTATTACCGTTACCGAAAGAAAGGACAACGACCTGAACGTCAAGTTTTCGCACGGTAGGTTCGGCAAGGACAATACCGTCGTTCGCGCTGTTCAAGCCATGCGCGGCGAGTTCGGAGAAGTCGGCGGTTTCGATATTTTCGTTGAAAAAAATATCCCCGTGGCGTCGGGACTCGGCGGGTCTTCCGCCGACGCGGCGGGCGTTATGCGCGCAATCGACGTCATGTACGGGCTCGGCAGAAAGTACAACCACAACGAGTACGCCTTAGCCTCGAAAGTGGGTTCCGACGTTCCGTTCATGTTGCACGGCGGCTTTGCGCGGCTGTTCGACGTGGGGTCGAGAGTAATGTCGTTCGAGTCGATGACCGATCTGAATTTCGTTATCGCGCAGTGCAAGACGGGAGTTCTTTCCGCCGACGCTTACAAAAAATTCGACGAGCTTAACCCCGACAAGACGGCTTATCTTTTGGATAACGCGTTTTTGGTGGAGGCTCTGAAAAACGAAGATCTCGAAACGGCTATCTCGTGTACGGGCAACGTGCTGACGGAAGCGGCGTGCGCGCTGAACCCCGAGATCGCGACTACTCTCGCGGCGCTCGATTCGGTCGGCGCGAAAAGGAGCGTCATGACGGGCAGCGGGTCGGCTTGTATCGGATATTTCGAAGACTTCGACGGCGCTTTCAGGGGCGCGGCGAAGATGAGAGCGCAAGGTTTTTCCGCAGAACCGCATGTAAGTCTTAAACAAGGCGTACAAATTATACGGGTTCCGAGTATGTAATTTATATAGTTTGTCCATAATCTCCGTATCGGCAATTACCGATGCGGAGTTTTTTTTATGTTAAAGAGAAGAAAAAGTAAAATTATTGCCGCGACAGCGATCATTTTTGCGTTTGCGTATATATTTTGCGGTTGCGCGGGAGATACTACAAGCGAGAAGTACAGTCTGATACGTATCCATATCCGCGCCGACAGTAACGAAGAAAAGGCGCAGGCGGTGAAACTCAAAGTCCGCGACCGCGTGTCGGAGTATCTCGAAAAAGAGCTCGACGGCGTTACCGACTACTCCAAAGCCTATGAGTTGCTCGAAGCAAAACTCGAAAAACTTAAAGAGATCTCGGACGAAACGCTGAAAGAGAACGGCTTTTCGTACACGAGCAGGGTAAGGCTGAACAACGAGTTCTTTCCGACGCGGAGCTATAACGATCTCGTCGTGGAAAGCGGCTACTACGACGCGCTTATCATAGAACTCGGGTCGGGCAAGGGCGACAACTGGTGGTGCGTTATTTATCCGCCGCTGTGCTATCTCGAAGCGAAAGGGAGCGGCGATATCAAATACAAGTCGTACTTCGCGGAACTGTTCAAGAAATATTTTAAGTAAAGGGGAAGGAAAAACGAATGAAGAAGAAAAAAATCGTTCTTATGCTGACGGCGCTTATTCTCTGCGCGGGCGTTATGCTGACGGCGGGTCTTACCGTCGCGAACGCGAAGAATATCGTCAAGGGCGACACCGCCGAGAATAACCGCATAGTTCAGCAACGTCTGCTCGATCTCGGGTATTACAAGGGCAAAGTGGACGGGGTCTGGGGACCCAAGACGCTCGCCGCCGTTAAGAGCTTTCAGAAAGCCAAAGGGCTCGTGCAGGACGGCATAGTCGGCGCAAAGACCGAAAAGGCGCTCGGGGTAACGCTGAGATCCGGCGGGAGCGCGTCGAGTTCGAACAGCGCGGACGTTAATCTGCTCGCGCGGTGTATTTACGCCGAGGCGCGCGGGGAGCCGTACACGGGACAGGTAGCTGTCGGAGCCGTGGTTCTGAACCGCGTGCGTTCGCCGAAGTTTCCGAACACGATATCGGGCGTTATTTATCAGCCGTGGGCGTTCACCGCTGTAAACGACGGTCAGATAAACATGACGCCGAACGATCAGGCGTATAAAGCCGCGCGCGACGCTCTGAACGGTTGGGATCCGACGAACGGCTGTTTGTACTACTATAATCCCGCGACCGCCACGAGCAAGTGGATATGGTCGTTGAAGGTAGAGTTGACTATCGGGCGGCACAGCTTTGCAAGAGCTTAACGGCGGCGTATAGCGGCACGAATACGAGCTACGTGCGGCAAGTCGGCTAAGTCATTTATTCGAAATAAACTCCTGTCGCCGACTTGCCGCCTGTTGCCCGTCTGCGCACCGCTCTCCGCCGCCGTTGGGAAGCAATATACAATGTAAATATGATCTACAATAAGGAAAAGGATATGAAAGATAACGTTAA
>DBEXQE010000140.1:0-8010 GCA_048167245.1 Christensenellales bacterium
GGCGCGATTGCGCTCACGGGCTGTAAAAAGGCGCAGGAACTTTTTTACAAGGCTCCCGAAAATATCGAGTACGACGGGCAGTACATAACATGGGGCAAAGTCGAAAACGCGAAGCACTACACCGTGTCGGTCGACGGCGGAGAAGCGGCACGTTGCAACTCCACGACTTATGCGTACGCGTCTTATGAAACTTTCGAAGTTACGGTAACCGCCGTGTTCGACAAAACCGAAAAGTCGGCTTCGGTATCGTTCAAGCCGCTCGAAAAAATCGAAACGCTTACCGTAAGCAACGACGGCGAAGTAAGCTGGGACGCGGTCGCGGGCGCAAACGCGTATTCCGTGAGCGTAAACGGCACTGCGGTCAACGTTACGGACACGCGCTATTCCGAGTTGCCCGAAGGCAGTAACAGAGTTAAGGTAAAGCCGATCGTTTCGGGCGACAACACGTTTTATTCGTCGTATTCGGGCGAAGTCAACGTTTATATTTACGGCGCGCCTACGGGCATAAAATACGACGGCACCACGCTTACGTGGACGGGCAGTTCTTCCGAGTACGAAATAACGCTGAACGGCGAAACGAAATCGGTTACGGGCAACAAGTACGATTTCAATTCGGGTAACCGCGATTTTACCGTCGGGCTTAAATCGATAGGCAATCATACAAACACATACGACTCGAAAACAGCGTCGGAAGAATTCAAGTATCTCGATCCCGTTACGGATCTTAAAGTCGAAGACGGTATCCTGAAATGGACGACGATAAACGACGCGGAAGGGTATAAAGTAAAGATAGGCGGCGTCGTTCAGAAAAAGACGGTCGAAGAAAGCGAATACGCCGACCTTGATACGGGCAGATCGCTCGACGTCGCGGTCATGCCGTTCAACGAGTCGGGAAATTATTTTTCGTCCTGGTCGGCTGAAAAATCCGTGTATATTCTCGAAACCCCTACGGTAAAGTGGAGCGGATCGCTCGAACTCGACGGTGAAGAAAACAACAATATCGTCTGGGACGCCGTTTCCGCGGCGGCGGGTTATAAAGCAAGGCTTGTAAAGGACGGCGGAACGCCTTATATCACCGAATATTCCGACACTCAGCGTTCGTATGCGAACGAATACGCGAACGTTGGTATTTATACCGTGGAAATTCAGGCTTCGGCAGATCCTTCGAGCAACGATTATTACAGCAGTCGTTTTTCAAAGCCTATCAAAATAGAGCGTCTTGCGGGTCCGCGCGCGGCAAACTCCGATTTCATAGTCAGCAACAAAGACAGTCTGGCGGCGGGCTTTACCGTCAATTTCGTGCAGGTGAACGGCGCGAGCGGGTATCAGCTGTACAAAGACGACGTTAAGCTCAGCGGCAAATATACGACCGCTTCCGCGCTTACCGATAACAATATAGCAAACGATGCCGGAATAGAAGGTCAGGAGATAACTTACAGAATAAAGAGCGAAGGTTCGGTGCGCAATACGGGCGACGGAACGTACGTGCGGCTCGGCTGTCTTACGAAAGACGCGCTCGAATTCGGGATAACCGTTCAGGCGACCCCGCAAAATCCGACGATGAGCGGCTTTACGCTCTCGTGGGACGCGGTAACGGGTTCGGACGGATATTGCGTTTCGTATGCGGGCAGTTCGCTCACCGCCAACCGCGAAAGCGCGGATCTTTCGACGGTCAAGGCGGGCGAGTATAAAGTTTCGGTCTGCGCCCGCGGCAACGGCGGCGCGACGCTTGCGTCGAACTTCTCCGCGCCCGTTACCGTTACAAGACTCGACACTCCGAAGAACATTAAAATAACGGCTACGGACAACGGAACGCTCGAATGGACGAGAGTCGCGAACGCGACGGCGTACGAAGCGTATCTCGGCACTTCCACCGCTCCGCTCAACGAAAACGCGCTGAGCAACATGTATCAATATATAGGAACGGAAGGCACGACCGTCAGCATGGTAGCCGTCGCCAACAAGTACAACGACGACAGGACCGTTTACTATATGACGAGCGAAGTAACGACGACGGAACAGTTTATCCGTCTTGCGGCTCCCGCGTTCCCCGAAGGCGCTCTGTCGAACAGCAACGAGCTTGTTTGGAGCGCTCCGTCGAATATAAACACGAACGTTTACACGCCTACGTATAAGATATTTTCGGCGATAGGCGAGCAGATAGGCGGCGGAGTCCACAACGAAACGAAATACAATATTTCGAACTTAGACGGCGGAAAGTCGTATACTTTTTACGTAAAGGCGATCGGCAACGACGTAAAATATCTCGACAGCGACTATTCGGTCGTTATCACCGCGTATAAGATCGCAACGCCTACGATCAGCATAGAAAACAACAATTACGTTTGGAGCAGTATGCCGAACGCGACTTCGTACTATCTCGAAATCGACGGCAGAAAGGCGAGCGACGATTATCACGTTTCGGGCAGTACTTATACGTATACTCCGAGATTTACGACCGAAGGCGCGCACACCGTCAAGTTAAAAGCGGTCGGCGACGGACGCGGCAATCTCGACAGCAAGGAATACGTTCTGAATCAGGTGGCGAAACAGCTCAAAAAGCCGACTATAACGTACGGCTATTCGTCCGAAGCGTTCGTTGACGGCGGGAGCATTTACGTTAACGTTACGGCGGATATCCCGAATAACAACGGATATCTGTACGAAATTGCGGGGCAATCGTCGACGAGCAACGCCCTTACTTTCAGCAAGGTAATAGAAAGTCCGTCGAAATACAGCGTGAGCGTCAAGGCGCTCGGCGGAAAATTCGACGCGAGCGGCGTTTACTACGTCGATTCGCTTACGGCGGGCGGAGAATACGAAGGAAGCATTACGCTTTTGGGCGCGCCCGCTCAGACTACTTTCACGCTCAATTCCGACGGAAATATGCAGTGGCGGTCGGTTACGGGTTGCAGCGGCTACGAATATACGCTGTCGTTTAACGGCGAAGCCGCGGGAGAGATAAAAACGACGGGACAAAGCACGCTGAATATTCAGAACCACAAGCAGTATTCTTCGATCACGGTCAAGGTCCGCGCGAAAGGCAACGGCAACAACGTAGTTTCGTCGGCTTGGACTACGTGGACCTGGACGAACTCAAATTCCGTATGATAGGGGATATCCTTATATGCTACGTAATGCAGATCATGTTTACGGTCGGCGCTATAATTCTGTTCGGTTTTCTTATCGCCGCGTGCAATAAAAAGTTCTATTCGAATTTCGGCGCGCGCGGTCAGACGCTTTGCTATATAACGGGCGCAATAGGTACGCCCGTTCACGAGTGCGCTCACGCGCTCATGTGCCTTGTTTTCGGGCATAAGATAACTAAAATCAAACTGTTTCAGATAAATTCGGCGGACGGGACGCTCGGATACGTCAATCACACCTACAATCCGAAAAATATTTATCATAAGATAGGAAACTTTTTTATCGGAGTCGCGCCCATAGTGGTGATCTCGGCGATCCTGTATTTGCTTGCGGGCTTTCTTTTGCCCGATTTCGTTGCGGGGATAGGTAAGACCGTCAGCGCGGACGGCGCGGTGAACGATATAGGCGGGACGCTTTTGGGCGTTCTTTCCGTGTCGGCGAACTTCTTTACGTACGTCGGGCTTTGGCAGTGGTGGGTCTTCGTCGGCGTGGGCATGTTCCTTGCGCTGCATATGACGCTGAGCAAAGCCGATATCCGCGGCGCGACGAGCGGCATAGCGTTTTTGCTTGTCGCCGTGCTTGTCGCGGACATTGCGCTCGGAGTTATCGGGAAATCGTTATTGACGGATTTTACGCTTTGGGTCCTGAACGCGGCGAGCTATCTGCTTTGCATGCTCCTGCTCGGACTTATCGTTTCCGTTGTTGCCGCGCTCTCGTCCTTTTTCCTGCGCTTTATAATAAAATAATTCAACTCTTTGACAAAAACGGGGCGGGTGTGGTATACTTGGTGTTATGAATTATTCCGCGCTTTACCGCAAGTACAGACCGCAGGCGTTTTGCGACGTTATAGGGCAGAGCCACATAACCGAAACGCTCAAAAATCAGATCAAGTCGGGCAGGATAAGCCACGCGTATTTATTCACGGGCAGCAGGGGAACGGGCAAAACGACCTGCGCAAAGATTTTCGCGCGCGCCGTGAACTGCCTGTCGCCCGTAGACGGTTCGCCGTGCGGAAAATGCGACGTTTGCGTATCGCTCGCGGACAGTTCGAATATAGATATAACGGAGATAGACGCGGCGTCGAACAACAAGGTCGACGAGATCCGCGAGATCCGCGAAAAGGTCAAGTTCCTGCCCGTCAAAGGCAAGTACAAAGTCTATATAATAGACGAAGTCCACATGCTAACCGACAGTGCGTTCAACGCGCTCCTGAAAACGCTCGAAGAACCGCCCGCGCACGTAATATTCATTCTCGCGACTACGGAAGTCCACAAGTTGCCCGCGACGATCCTTTCGCGCTGTCAGCGGTTCGATTTCCGACTCGTTTCGGTCGGCGAGCTTACGGCGCGCCTGAAAAGCGTTTACGACAAAGAAGGCAAAAAGTACGAAGAAGAAGCCGTTTCCTACATTGCGCGCGCGGCGGAAGGGTCGGTGCGCGACTGCCTTTCGATCGCCGATATGTGCCTTAACTACGCGGGCGAAAAACTCACGTACAAGGACGTTCTGAGCGTTCTCGGCGCGGCGGACAAGGGCAAGATCCGCGAGCTTTTCGCGCAGATCGCGGGCGGAGATATCGGCGGGATATTCCGCAGCATAGACGCTCTGGCGTCGAGCGGCAAGGCGATGAGCCTTATCGCGAAAGAACTTACGAAGTACGCGCGCGACTTGCTCGTGTTGAAAACGGCGGACGAAACGCTCCTGACCGACACGAAAGAAAATATCGCGCTGATGAAAGACGAGATAAACGATTATTCCGCCGAGCTTCTGATCAGCGTTATCCGCATTTTTTCGGAGATCGACGCGGAACTGCGGTATTCCGTCAGCCCGAGAATAGTTCTCGAAACGGCGGCGGTCCGCGCGAGCAGGCTTCAAACGGACGACTTTACCGCGCTTGCCGAAAGAGTGCGCAGGCTCGAACAGGACGGCGTAAAGATCGTTTCGGCGGCTCCGAGCGGCGGGGGACAGGGCGCGCCTATGGCTTCGGCGGCGGTAGCGGCGGAAAAACCGACCGACGCGAAGTACGTTTCGGGCAAACTGACCACGTATTTCCGCGAAAACGGAAACATGGGGCTTTATACGCTCGTCGGCGGGCATCACGACTACGGCATAAGCGGCAACGACTTTATAATTTACGCGGTCGACGAAGAATTTTTGCGGTTCTCCGAGCCGGGCGTTACGGACGAGATAAATTCCGCGCTGAAAAATCTGAATATCGCGCTTAAAGCGAAAGTCGAAAAGCGCACCGACGTAGTCGACATGGATAAAGAAATCAATAATATAAAAAAGTTGATAGGCAACGCTAAGTTAAATATAATTAAATAAAGAGGTATATAGATTATGGCTAAATTCGGCGGCTTCGGCGGCGGCATGAACATGCAGCAGATGATGAAACAGGCTCAGAAAATGCAGGAGCAAATGCAGAGAGCGCAGGAAGAACTCGAAGAAACCGAGATAGAAGGCACTGCGGGCGGCGAACTCGTTACCGTTACGCTTAACGGCAAAAAAAGAATGCTCGGCGTTTCGATCAAGCCCGAAGCAGTCGATCCCGACGATATCGAGATGCTCGAAGACCTTATAATAGCCGCGTATAACGACGCGTTCGAGCAGGCGGATGAGTTGGAACGTGAAAAACTTCCCATGAGCGGACTCGGGTTATAGGGGACATATAACGGCACATCTTTCCGCTACGTTTGCCGCGCAAGCTCGGTCGAGTACGTTTAAGTACACTCGCTCGCTTGCGCGTCAACTGTTGCGAAAATCTGCACCGCTCTATGTCCCCTATGCTGAATTCAATACAAAGGAATTTTATAATTCATGAAACAACTCGATTCCATTGCGCGGCTTATAAATAAGTTCACCAAGCTCCCGGGGGTCGGCGCAAAGACGGCTCAGCGTTACGCGTACGGCGTTATCGACATGTCGGAAGACGAAGTGAACGACTTTTGTTCCGCTCTGCAAGACGTAAAGAAGAACGTGCATTACTGCTCCGAGTGCGGCAATTTCACCGAGAACGACGTGTGCGATATCTGTCTGCGCAGGAGCAAGGAAACGATAATCGTCGTTTCGTACCCGAAAGACGTTCTGAGCATAGAAAAAGCCGCGCCGAACAAGGGAGTTTACCACGTTCTGCACGGCACGCTCTCTCCCATGGACGGCAGGGGTCCCGACGATATCCGCATAAAACAGCTTATCCCGCGCCTTGACGGCGTTAAGGAAGTCATTCTCGCGACCAATCCCGACGTGGAAGGCGAAGCGACCGCCATGTATATAGCAAAACTCATAAAGCCGTTCGGCATAAAAGTTACGCGCCTTGCCCAGGGCATAAGTATGGGCAGCGACATAGAATACGCCGACGAAGTAACGCTCGCCCGCGCTCTCGATTCGCGGATAACGCTGTAAATCGCGCTGATTTTCAACTTAGTTGAAAAAATATTGACAAATGCGGCGGGGCGATATATAATATAGGTATTACAGGAGGTTCGGAAATGGACAAGAAAGATACGAAGATGTTTTCCGAGATCTGCCAACAGCCGCAGGTTTTGAAAAATATCGAAGGCGTAAACAAACAGGTTCTCAAAGAGATAGCGGACGAAGTAAAAAAGCGGGGGATCAAGTCGTTCACGATGGTTGCCCGCGGCTCGTCCGACAACGCGTGCACGTATTTCAAGTACATAGCGGAGATATATTGCGGATTGCCCGTAACGCTCGCGGCTTGCGGCGTTTACACGATGTACGACGGCGCGCTCGCGCTGAAAGACACGCTCGTTATCGGCGTATCGCAGAGCGGTTGCGCGGAAGACGTTATGGAAGTTATGCGCAGGGCGCAGAAGAACGGCTCGCTCGCGGTCGCCATAACCAACAACCCCGAAAGCCCCATGGCAAAACTCGCCGACAAGCATCTGTTCCTTAACGCGAACGGCAAGGAAGAAAGCGTTGCGGCTACGAAAACGTTTACGGCTCAGCTTTACATGTTGCTCTTGATCGCGTACTACGTGAGCGGAAACAAAAAGCTCGCTCAGGCTCTCGAAAATATCCCGAACGGCGTTGCGGAAGTTATAAAGAACGCCGACAAGATAGGCGAGACTGCCGAAAAGCTGAAAGACGTTAAGGACGCGTTCGTTCTGGCTCGCGGCATAAACTATGCGGCGTGCCTCGAATCGACGCTCAAAATGCAGGAAACGACCTACGTAAAGGCAAAGGGTTATCCGTCGAGCGACTTCCATCACGGACCGTTCGCGATGATCGACGAAAACGCGACGGTCATACTTCTCATGCCGCAGGGCGAGAGCTTCAAGGATATGTGCGAAATGCTCGACAAGGTCAACGCGGCGGGCGGCAGAACGATCGTTTACACCGACACGGACAAGAAAGGCACGCTTTCGACCGTCAAGATCCCGTCGGGCAGCGATATCGAAACTCCGTTCTATAACGTGGTAACGACTCAGCTTCTCGTGAACAATCTCGCGGTGATAAAGGGCAACAACCCCGACGCTCCGCGCGGACTCAACAAGATAACGATCACGAAATAATTTTCGAGCAAATATGCGGATCGAAAAACTCTCCGTGTGATTTTCGGGGAGTTTTTTTGATATGCAACAAATCGGAATAAACGGCTGACAAATCGGATCGTAAACGTTATTCTCGCAACGGAACAGTTTGCTCGGAATTGCGCTCTCGACCGCAAGAAAAAAGAATAAAGGAAATAATGACTGCACGATATTGTCAATTCGCTGTTTATGGGCAACATTTTTTCGGTTGATATGTTATAATGACAGTATCAGTCAAGGAGGGATTCGACTATGGATATGCAGAAAATCGGCAACTTTTTAGCGGAACTCAGAAAAGAAAAAAATCTAACGCAGG
>DBEXQE010000141.1:0-2293 GCA_048167245.1 Christensenellales bacterium
ATGAATGTTAGCAATGAAGATAAACAAGAATTTAACAGGGATATGATTGATTTATACAATCAAGGCAAAAAAGTCGGCTTTAACGCTACTCGCTTTTTACAAATGATCAGCGAATACGGCGGGTATGAAACAGCTTGCAAATTGATTGCAGGACGGGACGACGTTTCGGGTTTTACCGAATTGTGGGATAAAAATAGGCTTGATTTATCTATGGAATATCTTGTAGTGCATAAATGGGCGCATATATTTACTGAAGAACAAGTAAAAATTTGCGCAAAGCGTTTGAAAATATTAGGTGCATATTAAAATAATGCACGCGGACGTTGTGGTTTTATAGATTATACGGGAGAATTGGTTATACCGCCCGAAATTCCACTGCGATCTTTTTTATAGAGCGTGTGTCGGCGATTTGATTTTTTATCTCCGATATGCTATACTGATAGAAAAACGGGAGAGACGGAACGTATTCCCGATGAAAAAATTCTTGTTATGTATATCCGTCGTATTTTGCGTCGCGCTTGTCGCGGTATTCGGCGGTTGCCGTACCGTTATTTTAAGCGATTCTTGTACCGTTTTACGAATAAATGCGGAGCAAGGCGAAAAAAAGGCGACGCGTCCCGCAACGCTGGAAGAACTTCGCGGCAGCGATCTTGCGGATATTGCCGCATTGCCGAATTACGACAGCAGAGATTACGGCATAGTTACGCCCGTACGAGATCAGGGAAGTTCGAATCTGTGTTGGGCGTATTCGTCCGTTTCGGCGTCCGAAGTTTCGATACTGAGAAGCGGCATAGACCCGCGTTATACAAAGGATAATTTGTCGCTTTCTCCCGAAGCGCTCGGATATTCGAGATTCATTCGACCGAAAGATCCTTTGGAGAACGTTCCGTCGGTGTACGACTCGGGCGACTGGTACAAAGCGTCGGGCGACGCCCGTTACTGCGCGACTATGATGGCGCAGTGGTGCGGACCTACCGACAAAGCAATAGCCGCTGACGTAAACCCTTTCGAGAACGCGCTGTTTCATCTCGATAACGCCGTACAGATAAAAACTCAGACCGTTTCGGCGATAAAGCTCGCGATAGCCGAATACGGCGCGGTAACTTTTTCGTATAATAACGTGCGGGAAGCAAAGTATTACAATCCGAAAAACGAAACGTCCGCGGCGTCTTATCCGCATGCCTGTACGCTTGTGGGTTGGGACGACGGTATTTCGGCGGATAATTTCATTCCCGGCGGCGCGTCGCAAAACGGCGGTTGGCTCGTAAAGAACAGTTATTCATCGCTTCCGTATTTTTGGCTTTCATACGATAACACGAGTACTTTCGTTTTCGCTTTCGATTTTACCGCCGCAGATACGTATGAATTTAACTATTTTTACGATTACGGTTTTGGCGACACGCTCAACAGCACCCTGAACATAAAAAAAGCCTGCGAAATTTACGAAGCGAAAAAAAACTCCGACGAAAAAACGGAGTTCTTAAAAGCCGTGAATATCGGTTTTATCGGTAAAGACGTTACGGCGAAAGTCGATATTTATACGGACATGACGAACGAGTCCGATCCCGAAAGCGGCAAAAGGGTCGGCGGCGGGCAGGCGTTCTTTTCTTACGAGGGGTTTCGCACTGTCAAGCTCGACGATCCGGTCGCATTGGAAAACGGCAAAAAATTCGCTTGCGTGGTAAGCGTGTCTAATCCCGGCAATTCGGTCGTTATTTGCAATATGGCGGGGAAAAGGGGAACGCCGTCTTTTGTATACAAAGATTATTGGCAGTCCGCCGCCCATACGCCGAGAATAAAGGCTTTTACGGTTACCGAACCGAAAGGCGACCCGGAACCCGAGCCGGAGCCTGAGCCCGAACCGGAACCGAAGCCGGAGCCGGAACCCGAGCCGGAGCCGGAACCGAAACCCGAACCGAAGCCCGAGCCGGAACCGAAGCCCGAACCGGAACCGAAGCCCGAACCCGAGCCGAAACCCGAACCGAAGCCGGACAAAAAGCCGTTCGATCCGATTTGGCTGATACCCGTGCCCATTGCGGTGGCGAGTTCCGCCGTTTATGTTTTATTGCGAAGGAAAAAATCATGACGCTCGAAGTATTGAAAAACGAATTTACGGTTTGCAGGCTGAGCAGTTTCGACGGAGCGGAACTCGATTTTTCGCCGTGCTTTTTTGCGCGGACGGATAACGAAATTTCGCTTGTGTGCGAGAGCGGGTTCGAGCCGAAAAACGTTATCGCGCGCGAGAGCGGTTGGCGCGCTTTTCGCGTTTGCGGGTCGCTCGACTTTTCGCTCG
>DBEXQE010000142.1:0-5382 GCA_048167245.1 Christensenellales bacterium
ACAATTTCAAAAAGATTCTCCCGCAACGTTCTCGCGCAGAGATTTTTCGCGCGATTTTCCGTCGAAGCCGCGCGACAGCACGAGTTTGATATATAACGCCGCGGGCGCGATATTCTTAAAGACACGAACGTTTTTGCTCAGAAACTTTTCGGATTCGTACGAATTCCCGTCAGCTTTGCCCGCGAGAAACACGGGAACTTCGAGCGCGTTGACGCTGTTTTTTTCCGCCGTTTTCACCGTGCCCGAGTGGAACGAATCGTGCATTATCTCGAAACCGTTTTCCTTGGCGAAACGGTCGAGCGCGACGTAATCAAGCCCTACGTACGGCGTTATATACAGCGTTTTGTTCTCGCTCTCGTCCGGCAACGTTAAATTTCCGTTTTCGAACTCGCCGCCAAAAGAGCGAAAAATTTCGCCGCACGGAACGAATTTGCCGCCCGCGATCTCGCCCGCTATCTTTCCCGCCGCGCTCGATACGTACCCGTCGAAACCGCGCGAGAGATTCAGCCGCGAGCCGTAATGGATCTTCGCGTTTTCGCCCGCGTTTTTGTACGATACGAACACGCCGCCGCAGGAGCAAGATCTTATGAATTCGTACGCGCCGAGCATATTTTCGCGCCCGTTGCTATCTTCGTTACTAAGCGGCAGATCAGCGGAAACTATTACCGCGGGGATCTTTATCCCGCACAGCATGAGCGCGGCGGCGGATGCGAAAAACGCAAGGCTGTCGGTGCCGTGCGTTATTATTATCCCGTCCGCGTCGCCCTTTTCCGCCTGCTCGCGAACGCACGCGCAGATCTTGTTTATATCGTCGAACGTTTCGTTTTCGGACAAAACGGTTACGGGCTTTTCGGAGCGGATAAACGGGACGGTCGGGAATTCTTCGCGCAAAGACACGCGCCCCGCCGCAAGATATCCGTCATCTTCCGCCGTGCTTATCGTGCCGCCCGTTTCTATAAGAACTATTCCGTTTTTACAGCTTTTCGATCGCATACAGAATTATTTTCGCGTGGTCGAACGCTATGCCGTCCGCCGATTCTATTTTCGTCGCGTTTATATCCATAGCCCCGCTTTTCGTTCGCTTTACGTTCATTACGGCGCGCAAAACTTCGCCGCGCAGATTTTTAAGCACGAGTTCGTAGGTTTCGCCGCTCGACGCGTAGTCGATGAAAAACCAGTCGGCTTCGTCCGCGTCGTCGGCTCCGACGGCGTTTTCGGGCGTTTCCGTTACCGCGAAAAAGCAGTTCGTTACGGTCCATCCGCGCGGATCGCGGTTCGGCGTGGAAACGGTTACGAGCTGTTCGAGTTCTTCGTTTTCAAGTCCCGTTTCTTCTTGCAGTTCGCGCTTCGCCGCGTCTTCGCAGGACTCGTTTTCGTTCAGAAATCCGCCGGGGAACGCCCAGTCGCCCACGAACGGATGATTTCCGCGCTTTACGAGCAACACGACGGGCTTTTCGTCGCGCACCGAAAACAGCACGATATCCGAAGTTACGGACGGCTTTTTCCAGGCGTCCGCATCATACTCCGCCAAAAATTCGGCAAGCGTCTTGCCTTCTTTGTTTACTTTTTCCATACGTCCCCTTTTTCGGATCTTTTATATATTGTATATTCTCACGAGCCGATACTTCCCGCCCACGTTCACAAACGCGTAATCGACTTTTTCGTCTATCGCGTATCTGCCGCTGACGGTTACGTAGTTCTTAACGCTCAGAACGTCGCCGAACACTATGTTTTTCGCAACGTTGTTGCCGCGCGCGTTGATCATTTCCGCCGTGCCGTCCGCTTTGAGTCCCGCCGCGAAACTGCCGAGCGGCAAAACGGAAATGTATTCGAAATCGGTTACCTGTCTGCCGCGGAAATCGGAGATCGCAAAGCGAGCGTTCTCCCCGTCGCCGTTCATGAGCACGGCGTAATACTCCGTAAGATAAATGCCGTCGTAGGACGGAGCTATCGAGAGCCGCCCGTCGGAATCGATAAGTCCCGACTTGCCGTTGCCCGCCGTGAACACTATTCCTTTCGCGCAGGTCTTGCCGAAAATAACGCCGTTTGCCGTCTTGTTCGACGATCTGTAATACGAGTCGAGCGCCACGTCGAAAAAGCCGTAGGAAGAAACCGTTTCCAAACCGCGTTTCGTAGCCTTGACCACGCGCACCGACGAAGAACTTATGAGCGCTATGTTGCTGTCGTCCATAAACACGCAATCGTCGTATTCGGAGCTGTATATAACGTCCTGCCCGCAAGCCAAGCCGCCCGAAGTTACGAAAACGTACGTGCCGTTTTCGGCTTTGACAACGCGCGTTACAGCCGCGTCGAACTCGCTTAGGAGTTGCTTATCATTGGAAGTATACAAAAATCCGTCGGATCTCGCGAACAGATATTCGTCCAACGCGTCGCCCGCAAAGTCGTACACGTCGTAAAATCTTTCCGCGTCCCTTATTTCGTTGCCGCCTTTCAAGTCCGTGTAGACGTTTCCGTCGCGGACGAGATTTCGTCTTATTATCGTTCCGTCGGCTACGACGTTGAAATCGGTATCGTACGTAACGCCGCCGTACATAAAATAAACGTCGTACTCGCCCTTGTAGCGCGAACTTTCGAAGTACGGATCTTTATACGTCGTGTAAGCCGCGTCCGACTTGAATTCGAGCGCGCCGTCCTTGTACTCGTACAGCGCGGCGGTGCCGTTCACGACTTCGCCGACGAAAAAGAAGATCTTATCGCCCGAATTTATGCGCGTGAGCGTAGCGTTTTCGACCGCCGAAACGCCCAAACTGTGCGCGTATATGACTTTTGTTCCGACGCGGTATATGACTCCGAGATCTTCGAACGTTCCTTCCGTTACTACTCCGCCGTCGCAGAAAACGCCCGTGCCGTTCCCGACGAACAGCGCCTTGTTTTCGGTCTGCGCGACTATTCTCCGAGGTTTGAACGAAACGGCGAATTCTTCTCCGCCTATGCGACGGATCTTGCCCGCGTCGTAGTAGAACAAAACTCCGTCCGAGCCGAAAATATTTTCGCCCGCAACTCCGTCGAGCGCGCTCACTCTTTCGAGCGACGGCAACGAATACGTTACGCGCCCTTCCGCGCCCGCAAGCGTTATGAAATCGTAAGCGAGTTTTTCGACGGTGTATTCGTTGAGTTCTATCACCTTATCCGCTTCGAGCGACGACGCGATAAAATATTTATCGCCGTCCCGCGCGAAGAAAATCCCGCTCGGCAAAACGTTTTCGAATTGACTCGATCCGCCGAGCACGGAAATAACGTAACCCGTTTCGCCGTGCTTGAAAATTCTGTCGAACCGCTTTTCGCATACGCCCGCGTAATATTTTCCGCCGTCGTCCGATATGCAGAAATCGAAATCGGTGAACTTTGCCGTGTCCCCGATGAAATCGCCGTTCGACGCAACGCTTATTATCTCGTTTCCGTTTTCGTCTATCCTGCCGTAGTGTCCGTCGAATGCGGCGAACTCGTAGATCTTGTTTTCTTCGTCAACAAGGCGCAGTTCGGCGTACTTTTTGGAGATCGGCTTATCTTCCTTTATGAGCACTACGCCGCCGTCGACAGTCGCGATAAACAGCCCGTCGCGCATCGTAACGACGCCGCCGTCGTTCTCGACCCAAGCGTACTCGGTCCTAAGCAGTTGCGTGCCGCGCTTTGCCGACTTCACCGCCAAAACGACGACCGTAACGATTATCGCGAGCAACACCAAAGTTATGGAGATACCGATAACTATTTTAGTTTCTTTTTTGACTTCTTTCATATATTACCCGACAAAAACTTCTATATATTCGATATTACCGCTAACTTCCGCGTTCTTTCCCGCGGGGATAAAAAAGCTGTCGCCTTTTCGCGCGGGGATACCGTCCACGGAGCCGTCGCCGCAAGTTACCACGATCCCCGTAAAGCTGCCTTTTCTGCCGCAAACCGAGTTCGGCTTTCCGACTCGCGCCGAAAAATATTCGCAATCGGCGATAACGGGATATTCGAACGCAACGGGAGCGTACTTTTTAAGGTCGGCTACCGCCGCGGCTTTTTCCACGTGCAACGGACGCGGCTTTCCGTCCGCGCCTATCCTGCCGTAGTCGTAGACCCTGTACGTTATATTGCTGTTCTGCTGAACTTCGCAGACCGTGCAGCCCTTGCCTATCGCGTGGACCGTTCCCGCGGGGATAAAGTAGCTCTCGCCCTTTTTGACCTTGAAAAAGTTCATGAGCGAAAGTATACTTCCGTCGCGCGCGCCGCATAAAAATTCGTCTTTCGTAACGTCGCGCTTAAAGCCCACGTAAAGCCCCGCGCCCGGATCGCATTCCAGAACATGCCACACTTCCGTCTTGCCGAAAGAGTTTTCGTTTTTCAGCGCGTACTCGTCGGACGGGTGGACCTGCACCGACAGATTATCCGCCGAGTCGATGAACTTCACGAGCACGGGAAAGTCGTCGAACTTTTCGGCGTTGACGCCCCAGTCGGCTCTCGTAAACGCCTTGTCGACGGGCGTGCCGTCCGTAAGTTCGCTCATGCCGTCTTTATGAAAAGATAATGCCCACGCTTCGGCTATCTTATCCTTATCCGACGAAAAGCCGTACGATAAAAGTTTCCTGCCGCCCCAAATGTAATCTTTGAGCGCGCTTTTTAATTTATATGCGTTCATGGCTATTATTATAAATTAAACCGCCGTATTTTGTAAAGCGTTTTTTGCGGTGAAAACGGCAAGCAAAAAGGCTTCCCCCGTTCGGAAGAAGCCTTATCTTATGTCAAGCCTTCCCCTTCAAGGGGAAGGTGTCAACGAAGTTGACGGATGAGGTTAAATTATTACGCTACGACTTTTACGGCTTTCTGAGTTCCCATAACGACCGCGTTGCCGGACTGTTTAAAAACGAACGGATTGTCTTCGCTTTCTTCGACTCTGCAAAGTTCCATTATGTTCTTCATGTCTTTCTTGAACTGTTCTTCGTTTTCCTTAGCTTTCTTGGCGTCGTCCTTTTCTTTATAATAGAAAATTATAACGCCTTCCGTTTTACCGTCTTCGAGTTTAGTTCCCGAAACTACGTCTTCCAATTTTGCCAATCCTACCGCCGCTTTCAAAGCCGCGCTGTCCTGCGTCGAAATGACAGTATACTGTTTGTCTTTGAGCTTCTCCGTAGCTTTTTCGGCGGTGAGTACGCAACCCGTAAACAGAACCGACATAAGAGCGACTGCAAGAACGACTCCCATAACTTTTGCAAACTTTTTCATAAAATACCTCCGATTAGTTTTACTTTATACAATATTATACTATGGTATCGTTTTTATGTCAACGGATACCCGAGACTATTTATAGACAAAATGCCGTAATTTGTATATTTTTCCTGCGCTTTTTGATTGAAAGTTCTGCCTTAATATGATACA
>DBEXQE010000143.1:0-1816 GCA_048167245.1 Christensenellales bacterium
TTTTCTTCTTTGCTATACCTACCATATTCTCCCCTCGGTTTATGCGTTGAAATTTGTATGTATTCGTAAATTATTTTACCGTAATCAGCGAACGTCTATCCCGCCGATGAAATCTTTCTTTTCAAGAACAAGGTACGCGAACAGCGAATTTGCCCAAGCAAACCAAGGTCTTGTGAATCTGTACTCGTCGTCCTTGTGAACGCTCTCGTGCATATACCCCGTGCCGCCCGTGGAGTTTACAAGCATATCCACGCATTCGTTTATCTCCACGTGGTCGGTAGACGTTAACGCGCGGATAATTACGGAAAGCGGCCATATATAATTTTCGGGAGTGTGCGGACTGCCTATGCCCTTTAACGCCTTGCCCTCATAGTAATATGGATTTCTTTCGCTTAAAACGAAATCGCGCGTGTTGGCGTAGACTTCCTTGTCGATATACGGGTACTCATAGTACGGAACAGACAGTAGGTTCGGGATATTCGCGTCGTCCATTAAGTTATAATTACCCAAGCCGTCGGTTTCGAGCGCGTAAATGCGCTTGCCGTTTTCCGCCGTTACTACGGCGAGTTTTTCAAGCTCCGACTGTATCTGCGCCGCAAGCGACCTGCAAACTTCGGCGCGAGCTTTGTCGCCCAGTACGTCCCCGAAAATCGGCTCCAACCCCGTAAGTACGGAAACTATAAACATATTTCCCGGCAGATAGTAGCCGTAAGTGCATTTGTCGTCGCTCGGACGGTAGCCCGACCAGACGAGTCCGCCGTTCGAAACGGGCGTTCCGCGACCGACGAACTTATCCGAGTCCATTTTGTTGAAGTGGTAATATTCCGAATTCTCGGCGTGATTCTGTTCGGTTCGGAACGTTTTTATTATCGTATCGAACGCATTTAAGAACGTATCGTTAAAAACGGTAATATCACCCGTCATCCTGAAATATTTGATAAGCAGAAACAGCGGATAGCACAGCGAGTCGAGTTCGAATTTCCTTTCCCATACATGCGGGTGTTGTCTGTCTACGTCCGTTATATGCCCGTTGGCGTTCGCTTCGCGGTTAAACGCGTTCGCATACGGATCGAGAATGATAAACTCGAACTGTCGTTTCAGGACCGCTTTTATAAGACCGCGCACCGATTCGCACTTGTTCGCGAAAAACAGATATTGCATGACCTGGACCGCCGAGTCTCTGAGCCACATTGCCGGTATGTCTCCCGTTATTACGAATACGGATTCGTCCTTATACAGCACTGTCGAGTAAATCGTATTGAAAAAAGTCTTGTAAAACACTTCTCTCAGTTTCGGATTTTCTATTTTTTCGCAGAACTTATTCACTTCCGCTTTCAGATCGGAAAATCTCTGCTCGTTGAGCCTGTTTTCTATCGTGCTTAATTCAACTTGTGCCGTCGCTATCATTTTACCGTTTCCCTATTTCTCTTTTTGTCGAGTCGTAAATTGCGAAAATACAGAACAAGGTCCGCGGAAACCACTATCAGATTGAATATGTAAAAATAAAAAACGTAAGTAAATCCGTCGTCGGTTACGCCTTTGATGATTTTACCCGCTATGCCGAATATATACCCTACCCAGATTGCAAACAAAAATATCAGACTCTTTCCTTTCACAGTTCTCGCCTTATACGATTTTACGACCGAAAATGGCCAACTCAATCCGAAACATGCCACCATTACAGCCTCGAACGCCGTAACAAATATATCCATTTCTTTCTCCGACAAATTTTTATGCGTTCTTATCCCATTCGCACTTCTATTATAACACCGAAATCGCATATCGTCTTGCGATTCTTAAATCAAAACCTGCGATT
>DBEXQE010000144.1:0-17822 GCA_048167245.1 Christensenellales bacterium
CTTCGGCGTACTCGACCGAGTTGCCGTGCCGCACGTAGCCGTTATGCGCGCCCGTATACGCCGTCAAGCGCCGTCGCGCAAGCGACTGCCGGTAAGCTCTATAAATACGTCGTCCATATTCCCCTGCACGATCTCGAAAAATTCGATCTCCGACTCGTGCTTTTCCACGATCTCCATGGCGGCGAAACAGTCCTTTACGCTTATGATATAAAGACCGTTCTTTTCTTCGTGCGGAATATCCGCGAAAGCGTCCGCGTTTTTCGGTTTTACGCGGAGCTTCGAACTCGAATAGCGGTTTATAAGATTTTCGGGCGTGTCTTCTGCTATTATTTTGCCGCCGTCTATCATGACCACGTAATCGGCTTTTTCGGCTTCTTCCATATAGTGAGTCGTCAGAAACACGGTTACGTTTTCTTCTTCTCTGAGCGACTTTATGTTTTCCCAGACGGTAAGGCGCGTTTGCGGATCAAGTCCCGTAGTGGGTTCGTCGAGAAACAGTATTTTCGGAGAGTTGACGAGCGCGCGGGCGATGTCGGCTCTGCGCTTTTGACCGCCCGAAAGTTTTCCGAAACGCTTGTTTTCGATCTCGGCGAGCGAGAATTTTTCGCGCAATTTTCCGTAGCGCGCGTCGAACTCGGACTTTTGCATGCCGTACAGCGCGGCGCGGGCGCGTATATTCTCTTTTACCGTCAGAAAGCCGTCGAGAACGCTCTCCTGAAATACGGCTCCGATAAGCCCGCGGATCTCGTCGCGCTCTTTGATATAGTCGCGCCCGAGAACGGAAACGCTTCCGCCGTCCGCCGCCAAAAACGTTGTAAGACAGTTTATGGTCGTCGACTTTCCCGCTCCGTTGGGTCCCAAAAAGGCGAACAGACTGCCTTCTTTGACGCAAAAACTCACGTCGCTCACGGCGGGAAAATCGCCGTAACGCTTTGTAAGATCTTTAACTTCGATCGCGTTTTGCTCCATATCAAGGTTTCCTTTGCGAATTTATGCTTAGAGTATAACATACCCCCCCCCGTTGTCAATCGCGGGAGAGAGCTTAGAGCGTATTCTAATGGAAATTTAATTTACACCTCATCAGTCAAGCAGTCGCTTCGCTTTGTGCTTGACAGCTTTCCCTAACAGGGGAAGCCTTGATTAAGGTTCAATAACCCCTTTCGAGAATCGGTGCGAGAAACTGCCCCGTATAGCTTTTTTCTGCTTTGGCTATCTCCTCGGGCGTTCCCGTCGCTATGACGGTGCCGCCGCGGTCGCCGCCTTCGGGTCCCAGATCTATAATGTAGTCCGCGGTCTTTATAACGTCGAGATTGTGTTCTATAACTATCACCGTGTTGCCCGTCCCGGACAGCTTTTGGAGTATCGAGATGAGCTTGTCAACGTCGTAGATATGAAGTCCCGTCGTCGGTTCGTCGAGAATGTACAGCGTCTTGGAAGTGCTTCTGCGACTCAGTTCCGTAGCGAGCTTTACGCGCTGAGCTTCGCCGCCCGACAGCGTCGTCGCGGGCTGACCGAGCTTTATATAGCCGAGCCCCACTTCGTACAGCGTGCGGATCTTATTCGCGACCGACGGCACGTTCTCGAAAAATTTATAGGCTTCTTCTACGGTCATATCCAAAACTTCGGAGATATTCTTGCCCTTGTACTTTACCTGCAACGTTTCGCGGTTGTATCGCTGTCCGCCGCAGACTTCGCAAGGCACGTACACGTCGGGCAGAAAGTTCATCTCGATCCGTATGATACCGTCGCCCGAACAGCTTTCGCACCTGCCGCCCTTTACGTTGAACGAAAACCTGCCCGCTTTGTAGCCGCGCTCGCGTGCGTCGGCTGTCTTTGCGAACAGCTCGCGGATATATCCGAATACGCCCGTATACGTGGCGGGATTGCTCCGCGGGGTGCGCCCTATCGGGCTTTGGTCAATGTTTATGACTTTGTCTATGTTTTCCGCGCCGAGAATTTCCTTGTGCTTGCCGACGAGCATGCGCGTGCCGTTCACCGCGTTCGATACGGCGGGATAAAGTATCTGATTTACAAGGCTCGATTTGCCGCTCCCCGAAACGCCCGTAACCGCCGTTATAACGCCCGTCGGGATCTTAACGTTTATGTTTTTAAGGTTGTTCTGCGACGCGCCTATTATCTCGATAGCCTTTCCGTCGCCCTTTTTCCGAACTTTCGGGATCTCTATGCGCTTTCTGCCGCTCAGATATTCGCCCGTTATCGAGTTCGGAGCATTCGTTATCGTTTCAAGGTCGCCCGCCGCGACTATCTCGCCGCCGTGAACGCCTGCGCCGGGTCCGACGTCCACTATAAAGTCGGCGGAGCGCATGGTGTCTTCGTCGTGTTCCACTACTATAAGCGTGTTGCCCAAGTCCCGCAGGTGTTCGAGCGTGGCGATGAGTTTAGCGTTGTCGCGCTGATGAAGTCCTATGCTCGGCTCGTCGAGAATGTACAGAACGCCTTGAAGTCCCGAGCCGATCTGCGTCGCGAGCCGTATGCGCTGAGCTTCGCCGCCCGAAAGGCTCGCCGCGTCGCGCGAGAGCGTCAGATAATCGAGTCCCACGTCCACAAGGAACGACAGCCGCGCGTTTATCTCTTTGAGTATCGGCTTGGCGATCAATGATTTCGTCTTATCGAGTTCGAGCGACGAGAAAAATTCGCGTATCTTGACGATAGGCATGCTCGACAGCTCGTATATGTTCTTGCCGCCGACGCGCACCGAAAGAGCTTCCTTTTTCAAGCGCTTTCCGCCGCAGACTTCGCAAGGTTTGGTGCGCATGAAACGCTCTATGTCGCTCTTTACGTAGTCCGACGAAGTTTCCCTGTAACGCCGCTCCAAATTCGTTACGACGCCCTCGTAAGACGCCGAAAAACTGCCCTGAAAGTTGAACGAATTGTATTCCATTTCAAGCTTTTCGCCGCCGTTGCCGTACAAAAGTATATGCTTTACGTTCTCGGGCAGATCCCTATACGGCGTATCCATCGAAAAGCCGTAACGCTTCGAGAGAGCTTTGAAGTACATTTCGCTGTGGCTCCCCGAATCGAAGTTCCAGCCCGTTATAGTAAGCGCGCCTTCGCGCAGGGACTTTTTGCCGTCGCCGTAGATAAGCTCGGGGTCGATACGCTGAGTAAACCCGAGTCCCGCACATTCGGGGCAGGCTCCGAACGGGCTGTTGAACGAAAACAGTCTCGGCTCGACTTCCGCGAGCGACACGTTGCAATCGGGGCAAGCGTACTTCGTATTGAAAGTCTGCTCTTTTCCGTCGCAGTCTATTACGACGAGTCCGTCCGAAAGTTTGAGCGCCGTTTCAAGGCTGTCGGTAAGACGTTTCTGGATCCCGTCCTTGACGATGAGCCTGTCCACGACTACGCTTATATCGTGCTTGACCTGCTTGTCGAGCTTTATCTCGTCGTCTAGCGAGTAGACCTGCCCGTCGACTTTTACGCGCGAATATCCGCTCTTACGGAAGTCTTCGAACATTTTCACGTACTCGCCCTTGCGTCCGCGGATCACGGGCGAAGTTACGAGTATTTTCGAGTTCTCGGGATATTCGAGAATTTTGTCGACTATCTCGTCGATCGACTGCTGACGGATCTCCTTGCCGCACTCGGGGCAATAAACAGTGCCCGCGCGCGCGTACAAAAGGCGCAGATAGTCGTAAATTTCCGTAACCGTGCCGACCGTGGAGCGCGGGTTGTGGCTCGTCGTTTTCTGATCTATGGATATTGCGGGGCTTAATCCTTCGATGCTCTCCACGTCGGGCTTGTTCATCTGACCCAAGAACTGACGCGCGTAGGACGAAAGACTTTCCACGTATCTGCGCTGACCTTCCGCGAAGATCGTGTCGAACGCGAGCGAAGTTTTTCCGCTCCCCGATACGCCCGTAAACACTATGAGTTTATTGCGCGGAAGCGTTAAGTCCACGTTTTTCAGGTTGTTTTCTTTCGCGCCTTTTATTATAAGATTATCCATTCGTCTGTTTTCCTTTCATCTTTCCGAGTTTCGATTGCATTTCTTTGAGTTCGGCTATCCTGTCGCGTAATTTAATAGCCGTTTCGAAATCCAGGCTGTGCGACGCCACCGTCATAAGCCCTTTCAGCTTGTCTATCATCTGCGGGATCTCTTTCGCGTCGATCTTTTCGGACACTTTCGAAGATATCTGCAACGTGTTGACTATCGGTTTTTCGATCGTCTTGGGCGTTATGTTATGCTCTTTGTTGTAGTTCGACTGCTTCGTGCGGCGGCGGTTCGTTTCGTCTATCGCGCGTTGCATAGAACCCGTCATGTTGTCCGCATACATTATTACCCTGCTTTCGGCGTTGCGCGCGGCTCTGCCTATCGTCTGGATAAGCGACGTTTCGCTTCTGAGAAATCCTTCCTTGTCCGCGTCGAGAATGGCGACGAGCTTGACTTCGGGAATATCCAACCCTTCGCGCAACAGATTTATTCCGACGACGACGTCGAAGTCCTTTTTCCTTAGCCCGTTTATTATCTCGATACGCTCCATGGTGTCGATATCCGAGTGCAGATATCTGACTTTTATGCCGTGTTCCGACAAAAACGTCGTAAGGCTTTCCGCCATTTTCTTCGTGAGCGTGGTAACGAGTACGCGTCCGTCGGAAGCTACCGTCGATTTTATTTCCGCCATAAGGTCGTCGATCTGCCCGTCTATCTTGCGTATCTCGACGGGCGGGTCGAGAAGTCCCGTCGGGCGGATTATCTGCTCGGCTACCTGTCCGCCCGCGAGCGCGAGTTCGTACGGCGCGGGAGTCGCGGAAACGTAGATGACCTGCCCCACGCGCTTATTGAACTCGTCGAATTTGAGCGGTCTGTTGTCGAACGCCGCGGGAAGTCTGAACCCGTACTCGACGAGATTCGTTTTGCGCGAAAGGTCGCCGTTGTACATTGCCCTAAGTTGCGGAACGGTCATATGGCTCTCGTCTATGAACATTATAAAGTCTTTCGGAAAATAGTCGAGCAAAGTATACGGCGGCTGCCCCGCTTTACGCCCGTCGAAGTAGCGCGAATAGTTCTCTATGCCGCTGCAATAGCCTATCTCGCGTATCATTTCCATGTCGTATTTCACGCGCTGACTTATGCGCTGAGCTTCGATGAGTTTGCCGCAGTCCGTGAAAAACTTTACCTGCGCTTCGAGATCTTCGGCTATCTGACCGAGCGCCGAGTCCATAGTCGATTTTTCGAACGCGTAGTGCGACGCGGGGAATATCGCGATATGCGAGAGCGAATTTACTTTGCGCCCCGAGATCGCTTCGAACTCCGTTATGCTCTCTATCTCGTCGCCGAAAAATTCGACCCGCACGGCAAGGTCGCTCGACCAGGTTACGAATATTTCGACGGTGTCGCCCTTGACCCTGAAATTCGTGCGTTCGAACTCCGTATCGTTCCGCTTGTAGTTTATGTCGATAAGGCGGCGGATAAGGTCGTCGCGCTCCATTTTCTGACCGGGACGCAACGACACGGCCATTTTGTAGTAGTTTTCGGGCGCGCCCAAGCCGTATATGCACGACACGGAAGAAACGACTATCGTGTCGCGCCGTTCCGCGAGCGAGCAAGTCGCCGAGTGGCGCAGTTTTTCGATCTCGTCGTTGATCGACATGTCCTTTTCGATATACGTGTCCGTACTTGCTATATACGCTTCGGGTTGGTAATAGTCGTAGTACGACACGAAAAATTCGACGCGGTTGTTCGGGAAAAACTCGCGCATTTCGTTGCAAAGCTGTGCCGCGAGCGTCTTGTTATGCGCCAAAATAAGGGCGGGTCTGTTCACCCGCTCTATTACGTTTGCCATAGTATACGTTTTGCCGCTGCCGGTTACGCCGAGCAGGACCTGAGAACGAAGTCCGTCTTCTATCCCTTCGGCAAGCCGCGCGATAGCTTCGGGCTGATCTCCCGTCGGAGAATACGGCGAATGTAATTCGAATTTAGCCATACTCTGATTATACCACAATCCCGCGCCGCTATGCAACGGTTTTGAAGAAAATGCTTCGGTTTAATATTTTGCGAACTGGCTGTTGAACAGTTCGGAGTAAAATCCCCTTTTCGCAAGGAGTTCTCCGTGCGTGCCGCTCTCTATTATGTTGCCGTCTTTCATTACGAGAATTTTGTCCGCGTCGACGATCGTCGAAAGCCTGTGCGCTATAATAAAGCTCGTTCTGCCCTGCATCATTTCGGCGAACGTTTTCTGAACGCGCTTTTCGGTGCGGGTGTCTATACTGCTCGTGGCTTCGTCGAGTATCAGCATAGGCGGCTTGGATAAAAGTATCCGCGCTATGCACAACAGCTGCTTTTGTCCCTGACTTATGTTGCCGCCGTCTTCGGAGATCACGGTGTCGTAGCCGTTCTTCTGACGCATGATAAACTTGTGGATCCGCGCTTTTTCCGCCGCGGCGATTATTTCTTCTTCGGTCGCGTCTTCCTTGCCGTAGGCTATGTTTTCGCGGATAGTGCCCGAGAACAGCCAGCTTTCCTGCAATACCATTCCGTAGCACGAACGGAGCGACGAGCGCGTTACTTCGTTTACGTTCTTGCCCGAAACGACGATCTTACCGCTGTCTACGTCGTAAAACCGCATGAGCAGATTTATGAGCGTAGTTTTGCCGCAACCCGTTGGTCCGACTATCGCTATTCGCTGACCCTTTTTCACGTCTATATTGAAGTCGGTTATGAGCGGCTTTTCGGGGTCGTACGCAAAATATACGTGCTCGGCTTTCATACTGCCGTCGCAATCGGTTATCTCGTCCTTGCCGACGTCGGAGCTTTCTTCCTTTTCGTCAATGACCGCCAGAACGCGCCTTAGCGAGGCGAACGCCGTTTGCAGCTCGGTTATAACGCCCGTTATCTCGTTGAACGGCTTGCAGTACTGATTGGCGTACTGCAAAAAGCTCGACAGCGCGCCGACCGAGAACGCAACGGGATCGGCGACTACCGTAAGCGCGCCGAACACGGCGACCGCAGTGTAGATTATGGAGTTGACGAACCGCGCGCTCGGGTTGGTCAGCGACGAATAGAACATTGCGAACGTTCCGTATTTTTTCAGGTCGGCGTTAATCGCGTCGAATTTTTCTTCCGCCGTCTTTTCGTACGCGAACGCTTTCACTATCTTCTGATTCGACAGCATTTCTTCGGCAAGCCCCGACAGTTCGCCGCGGCTTTTCGACTGCATGTTGAACATGTTGTGGCTGAGCTTGGCTATAAGCCAGGTTACGAGCAACGACAGCGGAGTCAAGAGCACGACCATCAGCGCGATCTTCACGTTTATGACGAACATGAAAACTATCGTCCCCGCGACCGTTACTATCCCCGAGAAAAGGTGCGTAAAGCCCTGAATAAGTCCGTCCGACACAAGATCCGCGTCGCCGACTATGCGCGCCATAAGATCGCCGTGGCTGTTTTGGTCGAGATATCTGAGCGGCACCGCGTTCAGCTTGTCGAAAGCCGCTATGCGCAGATCGCGGATCGTATTGAAAGCGAGCCTGTTCGAACAAACGGACGCGAGCCACTGAAAGATAGCGACCGCGACTGCGCAGACGACTATTTCGATAATAGCTTTTATTATGCCCGCAAAGTCCACGTTGCCCGCGCCTATCATAAGATCGAGCGCTTTGCCTATAACTACGGGAACGTACAGCGTAGCCGCCGTATAAACGACGGTGAACAGCCCGCACAGAATAAGATACGCCGCGTGCGGCTTCATGAACGCAAACAGTCTTGCAAGGCTTTTCGGGGACTTTTTCATTTCTTTTCTCCCCCTTTTCCGCCGTCGTTATCGTCCTGCGACGAACAGATCTCCCTGTATACTTCGCAGGTTTTCAGAAGTTCTTCGTGCGTGCCTATTCCCGCCGCCTTGCCGTCGTCGAGCACGAGAATTTTGTCCGCGTTCTTTATCGACGAATAACGCTGAGAAACTATCACGACCGTAAGTCCCGCCGTATCGTTTTTCAGCGCTTTCCGAAGGCGGAAATCGGTCGCGTAATCGAGAGCGCTCGAACTGTCGTCGAGTATCAGAATTTCGGGCGACCCCGACAGCGCGCGGGCTATCGTGAGCCGCTGACGCTGACCGCCCGAGAAATTGCGGCCGTCGCGCAGAACGGGCGCATCGAGCCCCTTGTCGAGCGCGGACACGAATTCGTACGCCTGCGCCGTTTTCATAGCTTCCAGGATCTTTTCGTCGGAAATATCTTTCCGCCCCATTTGCATGTTCTCTCGGATCGTTCCCGAAAACAACGAAGTCTGTTGCGGCACGAGCCCGATCTTTTCGCGCAGTTGAGATAACGGATATTCCTTTACGTTCACGCCGTCGATAAGCACTTCGCCGCAACTTGCGTCGTAAAATCTTCCCAAAAGGTTTATAAGCGTAGTTTTGCCGCTACCGGTAGAACCTATAACGCCGAGCGTTTCGCCCGCCGCGACCGACAGGTCTATATTTTCGAGCGAACGCCCGAGATTTTCGCCGTACGAAAACCCGACGCCCTTGAATTCGAACTTGGGCGCGTTCTCTTTACCTTCCACCCTGCCGCGGCTTTCGTCTTGTACCGACGGTACGGTGTCAAGCACTTCGTTTATTCTCTTTGCGCACGCCGAAGCCTTGGTAAACGTTACGACCAGATTCGCAAGCACGATTAGCGCAAGCAGTATCTGCGAGAGATAGTTCACGAGCGCGAGAACTTCGCCTTGACTCAGCGATCCCGTATCCACCTTTATGCCGCCGAACCAAATAACGGCGATTATCGCCATATTCACGAGAACGTAAGTAAGCGGGTTCAGGAGCGCGGCGATCGCATCGACGGCTCTGCTCGACTTCGAAAGAGATTCCGACGCTTCCGCGAAATCTTCCTGTTCTTCGTCCTGACGCGAGAACGCGCGGACCACTCTTGCGCCCGAAAGGTTTTCGCGCGTCAACAAAGCTACTTTATCGAGCTTAGACTGAATGGCGATATAAAACGGCGCGGAACGCGACATTATAAAGTATAAAACGACCGACACGACAAGCGCCATCGCGACGAAAATGAGAGAAAGTACGGGGCTTATCGTTACCGCCATTATTATCGCGCCTATCACGACTATCGGCGCGCGCAACACGAGACGGATAAACATAGCCACCGCGACCTGCGTCTGATTTACGTCGCTTGTAAGACGCGTTACGAGCGACGGAGCGCCGAACCTGTCAACTTCGGGGTAGCCGAATTTGTTTATGTGCCTATACAGCGCACTCCTTACGTTCGTGCCGAAACCCGTGCTCGCGCGCGCCGCAAGGTACTGGCAAGTCATCGAAAACAGCAGTCCCGCCAGCCCGAACGAGATCATGACGATCCCCATTTTCCAGATATAGCGCGTGTCGCCGTTCGGGATACCGACGTCGATTATCTTAGCCACGACGAGCGGAATTATAAGCTCGAAAAGCGCCTCCATTATTTTGAACAGCGGCGCGACTACGCTCGAAAACATATAACCTTTCAGAAACCGTACGAGTCTTAACACGATAAGCAGACCTTGATAAAATTTTCCTTATACGACTTTACCGTAATATGATATCACATATAAAAAAAAATCTCTATTATTTTATGCATATTCGCCGAAAATAAGTTACAAAAAAACTGCGACATACAAAATGCCGCAGTTCTTTTTCATTCGTCTGTTTTCGGTTTAACCGCGAACAAACTTAAACATAGAAGTTTTTCCGTCTTTATCGGTAAGATATACGTATTCTCCGTTTACCGAGCAACCCGTTTGATTTTCAAGACCCGTTACGGATTTGATCGTCGTGCCGTCGAAACTCTTGACGTAGAAATCGTACGTCGTCGTTTCGTTTGCGATCTTTTCTTCCCAATAGGTGTAATATCCGTTTCCGACCGTCATGTTTTCGGGAGCCGTTCTCTCTGTCCCGTCTTTCTTCAAGAAAACTTTAACGGTTTCGCTTTTCTGCTCGTCATATCTCGAAACACAAGCCCAATCTCCGTAGAATACGATATTGCCGCCGGTCGCCGCTTGATACTTCGGAGCTATAACGACTTTGCCGTCGTAATCTCTGAAACCGTAATCGTTCCCGTATCTGAACATGATCAATTCCTGATCGGGGCAGATCTTTTCTTCGGCATCTACTTTCGCAACGAATTTCGCGTTTTCGTCGACGATAACTCCGCCGTCGTGGCTTCCGCCCAAAAAGTATCTGTTCTCGGAAAGTTTTTGTATGTTGCCCTCGAAACTGTCCGCAACGTCGGTTACGTCGAGCGCAAGTTTAAGTTCAGCGTCGGTTATATAAGCCTTAGTCGCATTTTCGGAAGCTACGAAAATACCGCCGACCGATTTCTGCGCGTAAACTATCGCCGCATCGCATGTTTTCGTTTTGTAGTTGTACAATGGCATGATATACGCCGCCATAGTATCGTAATTCAGTTCTGCCGTCGTATTGTTTACGATATCGTAACGGAACTGCTTTACCGAATATTTCATTTCCGACGAGTATCCCATTACGTCGTTTTCTTCAACGACGATCATATTATAACCCTCGGCAGCGTCGGGAGATACGGGAGTCTGCGTCGTATAATACATATAGTTTCCGACGAAACCGTTCATACTTCCGTTTTCGATAACGACTTCTCCGGTCTTATTGCCGTCCTTATAAAAGCGGTACGTTTTCGTTCCCTGTCTGCTTCCGAATTCGATATATCCGTATTTTGCTATTTCGCCCGTTACGGGATACCTGTATACGGATTCCAAACCTATCATATCGCCGACCGCAATATCTTTCTCGGCAGGCACGTCGCTTTCCGAAATAACGGCATACGAAAGGTCGCCGTCTTTCGACATCGTAGCTTTCAAATATTTTACCGTTTCGACTGCGTTGCTACCCTCACCCTTAACCGCTGTAAGTTTTACGTAATAGGCTTCCGTATCTGCCGTGCACAAATCAAGATTATAATCGTCGTATTCTCCGTAGGGCAAAATTTCGGTACCGTCGGACATAACGACCTTTTCCTTGCCTTCGTTGTTCCAAGCCTCTACATACGCATAATAAACCGAATAAAAATTACCTGTTTTCAAATTGGCGGTTTTGACGTCCGACACGATAGTCGCGCCCGTACTCATATTGTACACGCTGTAGCGCGTTTCGTCCGACACCTGTTTCGACAGCTTAATAAGCACGCCGCTTGAACCCGCTTGCGTACCCTCGGGATTACGGTCTGCCGCGCCCGTGATAGCTTTACCGCTCAACCCCTGCGTGTAATCGACCGCATAATCCGCAATCGAAATTGCGTCGGTCTTTTCAAGCGCCGCGGGACCGTTTTGTTTTTTCTTGCACGCCGTAACGGCAAAGCACATAACGATCGCCAGCAAAGCAACGACCGACACGGTCAAAATTCTTTTTTTCTTCATAGTCCTACCTCCGTAAATTTTAAGATAGAACTATTATATACCAAGTCCCCCCCCCGTCAAGCATTTGCGTAAAATTTGTCGATTTTTTATGCGCTACACTTCGTGAAAATACGGTATGGAAGAAACAGCGCCGCGGCGGGTTACGCTTTTTCCGGATGCGGCTACCGCCGCTTTCGCCGCTTTGTACAGCGTCGATCCCGACGCGATCTCGGCGGCAAGCACCCCGTTGAACGTATCGCCCGCTCCCGTCGTATCGACCGCGATATCTTTTGTGGGCGGAATTATCTCGCCCGTCTCTTTGAGCAGACAGCCGTTGCGTCCGAGCGTCTGCACGACGTTCCGATAATCTTCCAAGCCCGTCGCTTCGTGTTCGTTGGGAGTGAACAGAAAAATTTTGTCTAAAAGGCTTTTCGCCGTACTTCTCGTCGGCGCGGGATTGAGAATTATTTTCACGCCGTTCTTTTGCGCGATCTCCGCCGCCACGGCGTTTATCTTCTCGCGCACTTCGTTGCTTAAAAGCAGTACGTCGGCTTCCGCGATAGACTTTTCGAAAGCGAATACGTCCTTTTCTTCCAACTGCGCGCCCTGAAACACGGTAACTCTCGTCGCGCCCGTCTTATCCGTTACTATCGCGGCAAACGCCGTCGGTTCGGCTTTTTCGACAAGCGCGGCTTTTATGTTCTCGTTCTTCAAAAATTCCGCGATCTCTTTGCCGCCGCTTTCGCCGACCGCCGACAGAAAGCTCACTTCCGCGCCCCAACGCGCCGCCGCCACGGCTTGATTGAAGCCTTTGCCGCCGAATTCGAAACGCACGCTTTCCGCCTGTACCGTTTCGCCGCCCGTATGGAATTTTTCCACGGGCAAAAATACGCTCTGCCCCGCTATGCCGATCACGGCGACTTTTTTCATAAATGCTTCACTCTCCCGAGATATCGGTTTTCAAGTATTATATTGCGCTCTCTGCCGCCGTCTATATTTCCGCTGACGTAGACGGGCGGCTCAACGCCTTTCGCCGCCGCTATCGACGCGCCGTTTATCAGAACGCCGTTCAGGATAAAACAGAACGCCGCCGTGGAAAGCCCGCCCATTTTCGCGTCGCCCACGTCTATGCAGGCGTCGCCGTAGGGCACGCGACAGTCTATATGGCGATCTCCGTATTCGTGGAGCCTGCCGCCTTTCCCGAAATATGCCGACGACGAAACGCATACGGTATAAACGCCGTCATTTCTCGCCGAATTCGCTACTTCGCAAGGCACTTCGTTTTTCCCCGAAGCCGAAAACACGAACAGCATATCTTTCTTTTCCGGCTTGTAGCGGCGATAAATCTCCGCTCCTATCCCGGGCATTTTTTCCATGCGGCTCGATTTCGCCGCGCCGTTATGCAACATAAGGTCGCAGTCGAGCATGGCGGATACGTTCGCAAGCCCGCCCGCCCGATAAAAAGTATCGAGAGCGGGAATGTGCGAATGTCCGCAACCGAACACGTGTATAAGCCCGTCGTTTTCTATAACTTCCGCGACTTTTTCGGCGGCGCATTGCATATTTTCGCGTTGCGTCGTCTCTATTTCGCGCAGAACGGCGCAGATCTTTTCCAAATATTCGCTCATCTTTTCAAAACTCTTTTGAAATTTCTTCCGATATTGTCCCAAAGTTCGAGAGCGTCTTTCGCGGCGACGACGGTGCCGTATCCGCCCCGATACGTCCATACCGCCAAACGGTCGACGCCGAGTTTCTCGTACAGATCCACGGTTTTGTCTATCTGTTTGAAATCTTCCGGACGGTTATTATAGCCCATGATCCAACGCTCGCTCTCTTTGCCGTACTTTTTCGCCATGGCGACCGTCCTTTCGGCGATATTCTCGAAAAAGCTCTGCGGCAGATTCCAGTTGATTATCGTCGTGGAAAACACGTCGAAATACGGGCAAGCCGCAACGGCGTCCCAGTTATCGTAGCCGCGCTGTTCGGTTACGTAATACGTATTCATCGTCGCATGAACGCAACACGTGATCTCGAGCGCGGGGTTGTATTCTTTCAGCGCTTTCGAACAGTCCGACAACGTTTTCAACGCTTCGCGCCAACGGAAATTACGAACGTCGTCGTTCATGAATTTCGGCATTTCGTAGCCGTAGTACTCCTCGAACTTTTTCATGCACTCGGGACAGCGGCAAGACCAATCGTCGCCCGCGCCGCCCGTTATCGACGCGTACGCTTTGGGATAAGCGTAATGCGGTTCGTCCCAGAAAAAGCCGTCTATTTCCGTGTTCTTCGCGAGTTTCAAACACAGACCCGTAAAATAGTCCCGAAAAGAATTCGTATTGAAACATGCCGCGTTCAGCACTTCGCCCGTGTAGGCGGACACCTGACGGTGGCGGATATTGTTCTGTAAAAACAGGCTTACGTTCTCGCCGCCGAAGTATTTCCCTATTCCCCAGGTATCGGCGATGCACCTTAGTCCTAGACGGTGCGCCGCCCGGATTATCTCGTTGATATTAGGAAACCAAAAATCCAAATCGAATTCGGTAAGAGCCAGCAGCACCGTATCGCAACCGTGCTCTTTCATCTCGATAAAGTCTTTCTCGGCATGTTCGACGTAGTTCATGCCGTAATAACTCACCATGGTATGCTTTGCCATTTCGTTCTCCCCTTATCCTATAAACGCGATTTTTTCTCGCTTTTTTGCAACCGGGCTTGCACCGCTTCTTGCGTAGGTTCTTCGCCCGTCCACGTATAGCCGCCCGTATAGATCACCGTTTCGAGCGCCGTTTCGGGCATGTGCCAGGTCGTCTGAATTATTCCCTTGCTGCCGCTCGCCAAGCACTGACGCACCATGTTTTTCGCGCCGTTACGATCGAGAAAAGGCGAATACGCCGTCTCGAACCCCTTGTCTTGGAAAAAATCTATATCGCGCCACTTACTTTCGCCTATATCGTTGTGCGTCCATATATTCATCAGAATATCTTTCGGCAGTCTGTCCGCCGCGTCTTGCGCGCATTTCCAATATTTTACGTCCAGCGAAGAATACAGCATATCCGACCACATGATCATTTTTGCCCCGCGCTTTTGCAATTCGTCGTGCAAAAACCGAATATGATCCACGAACAGATCGTCGGCGGGACGCGTCCGTTCTTCTTCCGCGGAACCGAACCCGAAACATTTATCGCACGAACAGTGCAGATACGGAGGGTTGCGGAACGTAGTTATCAGATCGTCGATAACGTCTTTCAGAAAATTTTTCGTGTCTTCGCGCGTCGTCGAAAAACACCACCCGCCCGGGATCCACATATCCGCAAGATCGGGTCGCCGATCCAAAACGACGTGCTTGCGCGAAGATATCCTGCTCCATCCGGCATGACTTGTCAGATTCTGTACGGGGATCGGAGTAACGTGCAGATCGTCTATAAGAAAAGAAACGAGTTTCTCGGTTTCTTCGCGCGTATAACAGTTTTGCCAATGCGCATACGGGTGTTTGCGATACGGGAACATGCCCCAAAATTCGAGAAAAATATAATTGTACCCGCAAAGCGCCGCTTCTTCCGTACGCCTTAACAGATCTTCCAAGGCGGTATCTTCTTTTTTCGTTCCGTCGTCCGGCGGGAAAATACACATATGTACGCCGCGCATGGCGAGCTTCGGCGCGTAGCGGAATTCCCCTATCGGCAAGACGTTTTTCCCGTCGTTGCTTCTGTACATATCGATCAGAATTTTAAGACCCGACGAAACGGCGTCTTCGCTCTGCCCGTATATTTCCGCGCGGTCGTCTCCGATGATCAAAACGGTTTCGTCTTTGCCTACCTGCGGAAAATTCACGGCGTCGCCGTCTTTTCTTTCGCCTATGAAAAGATATTCGATCTCTCCGCGGCGGGGATCTATTTTCGCTTTCGGTTTTCCGAGCAACTTCAACAGATGATCGTACTTACGGCAGGAAACGTTCGTTTCCGCTTTGTCCGCAAAACGCACTTCTCTCATTCCCTCGAAACGCACGGTTTTGCTCGGCTTCAATAACATTTTATCAAACACTGTTTCTCTCCCAATAATAAAAAACTGTCGCTTCCGACATTATAATTATACCTGTTCGCGATCTTCCGCGCAACCCGAAAAACGGGCGAAAAGGTTCGATTTTCGCTACAACGCAAACTTTTCTTGACCTTGCGGAAAAAATACTGTATAATCGGGATATGTTTAACGGAGAAAAAATAAGGTTCGATATACTGTCCGTTCTGGAACTTTCGTTTCCGGAATCCGAACGGAACGTTGCTCCCAAAGATTACGCCGTCTTATCGTACAGATTACACGGAAAAGCGGAGATAAAATACGCGGGCAAACGTTTTTCGCTGGACCGAAACGACGTAACTTTCGTTCCGCCGGGCTTCCCGTACACGATTTGCGCAGAGGAAAACGAGAAAGTGATCGTGATCCACTTTACCTACGTATCGCAGACCGACTTCCCTTTCGAAATATTCGCATCGTCTCAACCGGAAATTTTCGAGAACCTGTTCGGCAAGCTGTTGCGCGTGTGGCACGATAAGCCGCTCGGACACGTTTACGCCGTAGATTCTCTGTTCCTGTCCATTTTGGAAAATATCGAAATACAAAGCAAAACGATAGATTCCACACCGCTTTTTTTGAATTTAAGGCGGGCGGTAAATTATATGAACGCAAATTTCGCCGATCCGGAACTGTCGATAGAATTTCTCGCACAAAAAACAGGCTACTGTCTTTCGTATTTCAGAAGAGCGTTCAAAACTTTAATGGGCATATCGCCGCAGAAATATCTTTTTTCGCTGAGAACGGACTATGCGACCGACTTATTGAAATCGGGATACTATACGGTGGAACAAACGTCCGCTCTGAGCGGATTCGAAAACCCGAAATATTTTTCGACCGCGTTCAAAAAGGCAACGGGCGTTTCGCCGTCCGCACTGCTCCCGCGTTCGTAAAAAATCTTTCGTCAATAACCTATCGCGACGGCGAACATAATAAGCCCTATGCTCAGAATAAGCATTATCACCTGCAAGAGCCAGGTAAAGCGGACCCATTTGCCGTAGCCGACTTCCGCCATGCTCAGCCCCACGAGCAAAACGGCGTTCGTCGGGAACAGTACGTTAGTAAATCCGTCAGCCAATATGAACGCGAGTATCGCAACGTTGTAGGACATATTAAGTCCGTCGCAAATAGGCACGAGAATGGGAATAACGAGCATCGCTTTCGCGGACGCCGAGCCTATGAACAACTGCAAGAACAGCACGAGCGCGAATATGAGAAGCGCCGCCGTATAAAGACTGTGCCCCGACAAAAAGCCTATGACCGAATGGATTACCGTGTCGAGTATGCCGCCGTTCGTCATAATAAGCTTTACCGACGAAGCGAACGCTATCATGACGACCGCGGGCAACATTCCGAGCGCGCCCTTGCCGAGCCAAGCGAAAGTGTCTTTCGCGCTATTTGTCAGCACAAGCCCGCAAGTTACTCCGCCTATAAGAAAGCTCGCCGCCAAAATAGGCACGCTTAGCCCCGACAACGCGGGAATAACGGCGCTCAGCAAAAGCACGACCAAGAGCGTCAAAAAGAACACGGCGTAAACGCGCACGGCTTTTCTGTTTTCGACGGCGCTCTCCCGCTCTTTCGGCAGAGTTTCGCGCTTTTTTAAGTCGAGTTCGTAAGTCAGCGAGCTTTTCGGATCTCTCGTTATCCTACGCGTATGTATGAACATAAACAGAGCGAGCACCCCGAACACGAGCGCGAAAATAACGAGCCTTAACCACACGCCTTCGAGTATCGGGATCCCGAACAGCTTTGACGCGACGCCGACCGAAAACGGATTGACGACCGCGGCGCAAAACCCGAAGCACGAGCCGAGCATGCACATAGTCATGCCCGTCAGCGTGTCGTACCCGAGAGACAGCGACAGAATAAGTATTATAGGCATCAAAGCCACGAGTTCTTCGAACATGCCGAAGAACGACCCGCACGCCATAAACAGCAGGCAGACTATAAGCGCGAGCAGAAGTCTTTTGCGCGCGAATTTTTTTACGAGCAAACCCACGACGGCTTCTATGCCGCCCGTCTTGTTCATTATGTTGAACGTTCCGCTTAAAATCAGCAAGAACAGACTTATCATTATCACGTTCAGCGCGTCTTCCGACCAAAACACTTCGACGGGAGCCGTAAAAAATCTCCAAACGGGATAGCCTTTTATCCCGCCGGACGTGAACGAACCGGCTATTATGCGCCCTTCTTCGGTGCGAGCGTAACTGCCCTGCGGGATCGCGTACGTGAGAACTCCCGCAACGATTATCATGCCGAGCAGTATCGCCATGACCGCGATGAACGACTTCGCGGAAACGCTCATTACGCTCTTTTCTTTCTGTTTTTGTTTCGGCGCCTGCTTTTCTTCGCTTTCTGTTTCGACGTTTATTTCGCTGTTTTCAGT
>DBEXQE010000145.1:0-2096 GCA_048167245.1 Christensenellales bacterium
TTTCAAGTTTCTGCTGCCGGGCTTGTAGATCGGAACGCCCTGCTTACATATGGGGCACTCGTCGGCTTCGTAGCTGACGACTTCCATAGACAACAGCGCTCTGAACGGAACGGAGAAATCGACTTTACCGTTGCTCCTGTCCACTATCGACGCCGCCGCGACCACTTCGCAACCCGCGTCTTGCGCGAGCTTGATAACTTCCTTTACGGAGCCGCCCGTCGTTACTACGTCTTCCACTACGATGACCCTGCTGCCCTTTTCGAGAGCGAATCCGCGACGGAGCGTCATTTTTCCGTCGACGCGTTCGGCGAAGTAATTTTTGACTTTGAGCTGGCGCGCCACTTCGTATCCCATTATTATGCCGCCGACTGCGGGAGATACGACTGCGTCCGCTTTGAATTCTTTGAGTATCTCAGCCAATTCGCGGCAGAGCATTTCGCTCTTTTGCGGATCTACGAACAGCTTCGCGCATTGCATATACGTATCGGAATGTCTGCCCGAAGTCAACAGAAAATGACCTTTCAACACGCCTTCCGTCTGCTTGAAAACTTCCAATATTTCTTCGTTCGTCATTGCCATTTCAAAGTACCCACTATTTCGCTGATATCATTTATATTACAACTTTTGGCAACGGTTGTCAAGTCATTGACTATCCGTTGTGCCGCATGCGGGTCGAAAATGTTAGCCGAACCGACCTGTACCGCCGCCGCGCCGGCTATCATAAACTCCAAAACGTCTTCGGCGCGCATAATGCCGCCCATACCTATTATCGGTATTTTTACGGCTTTATATGCTTCGTGGACCATTTTAAGCGCGATCGGCTTTATCGCGGGACCGGAAAGTCCGCCGCTCACGTTAGCCAATATCGGTCTGCGCGTTTTATAGTCTATCGCCATTCCCGCAACGGTGTTTATAAGGCTTATCGCGTCCGCTCCGCCGTTTTCCGCCGCGCGCGCGTTATCCGCTATGTTTGCGACGTTCGGCGAAAGTTTGACGATAAGCGGCTTCAAGCAATGCTTTTTTACGGCTTTCGTTATGTTTTCGACCGATTGCGGCAGAACTCCGAAAGCCATTCCGCCCGCTTTGACGTTCGGACAGCTTATATTCAGTTCGACCATATCGACGGCTTTAAGTGCGCTTACCCTGCCCGCCAAAGTCGTATAGTCCTGCTCTGTGTTGCCCGCAATGTTTGCGATAACGACCGTATCGAGCGAATCGAGAAACGGCACGTCTTCTTCTATAAAGCCGTCTATGCCCGGATTTTGCAGTCCTACGCTGTTGATGATCCCCATATTCGTTTCGGCTATTCTCGGGCTTTTGTTGCCTTCTCTGCGCTCCAAAGTAAGACCTTTCGTGCAGATACCGCCGAGCACGGAAATATCGTAAAATTCATTGTATTCTTTGCCGAAGCCGAACGTTCCCGACGCCGTGATTATCGGATTTTTGAATTCGACGCCCGCTATATTTACTTTTGTATTCATTTTTCAGCAAAATCTCCTTGCAAAAATATCCTGACTGAAAGCACAGTCGCGTGGCAGACGGGCAACAGGCGGCAAGGCGGCGACGGGAGTTTATTTTAACATAAATGACCAAGCCGACCTTGACGCACGTAGCCCGTATCCCGCGATGAATGTGCTTTCACAACTCCAAATCATTCAGATCGAATACCGGTCCGTCCACGCAAGAGCGCATATTTCTTACGCTTCCGTCCTTTTGCTTTACGGCGCAAGTGCAGACAAGGCACGCTCCGACTCCGCAAGCCATTCTGTTTTCGCCCGACATATACGCGGGTACCGAGATCTCTTTCGAAACGCGCGCGACCGATTTCAGCATATTTACGGGACCGCAAGTCAGTATTATGTCAGGCATAAATTCGGATAAACGGCGCTTGAACGCGTCGGTTACGTAACCTTTCTCGCCCGCGCTGCCGTCGTCCGTGGATAAAACGACGTCGTATTCCTTTTTGAAATCGTCGTAGAGAACGACGTTCTCTTTGCTCGAAAAGCCGAGATACGCTCTGTATTCTCTGTCGGGATAGCACTGCTTTAACGTAAACAACGGAGCGCAACCCACGCCGCCGCCGATAAGCGCTATCT
>DBEXQE010000146.1:0-3364 GCA_048167245.1 Christensenellales bacterium
AGAAGTTGCTGTTCGTCGCGCTTATCGCGTTAGTCGCCGCACTGTTCATGGCGGCGTGCGAGGACGACGGGAAGCAAGGCGGCGCGGGAGAAAAACCCGAGCAAAGCGGCTACACGGTAACGTTCGTCGCGAACAACGCCGAATACGGCTCTTTGAGCCGCGCTACGCTCGAAAACGTTCCCGAAAACGCTGCCGTAGTCGCGGACGGCAACATGATAACGATAGACGGGAAAGAAATAACGGCGACGCCGCTATACCCCGACGAAACTCATGCGTATTTTTTCGAGAGTTGGAGCGACGTTCCGTCCGCCGTTACCGAAAACGTAACCGTTACGGCGAATTTTTCGGTATACGAGATAACGGGACTGAGCGACTATCACATTGCTAAAGGAACGGAAACGTACGACTTCAAGAGCGGGATAACGGTTACCGAAAACGGCGAAGATCTTGATTTTACGGTGGATCATTCCGAAATAGATTTCGACGTTCCGGGCGAATATACGGTCAAATTTTCCGTGGTTCACGGGGAGAAAAGCCGACTTATCAAAGTAGCCGCCGCGCACGTGGACGGCATAACGGTCGGTAACGTAAAAACGGATTACTATCTGTACGACAGGATAGTTTATCCGTCTTTCGAAGTGCACAGCGCGGTCGCCGAGCCTATCATCAAAACGTATCTCGGCGGCGTCGAATTTACAGAAAACGATCTTCCCGAACTTTCCGCCGTAGGGGAACACGAACTTAAAATCGTTTGCGGCGAAACCGAGGGCGCGGAGACTTATTCCGAAAGCGTTACCGTAAACGTGAGCGGGATAGGCTGTTCGTCCAATCTCGTCGAGGGCATTACGGTCGGCAAAGTCGTTTCGGTGGAAGATATTTATTATATAAACGATCCGTCCGCCGAAGCGAGCGGCGTCAAGATAAAGATGCCCGACGGATCCGAAGAAACGCTGTCGGGAACTAAGACGCGCTCGTTGGAAAAACCCGGCTACTACAAGTTCGACGCGCTTTTGAAAAAGGGAACGCATGATATTTCGGTTTCGGGAAACGAATTTTACGTGGGTTTCGACGACGAGATATATTCGTTCGAAGAACCTACCGCTACCAATCCGAGAACCGGCATGGACGTAAGCCATACGGGCGGAGAAGTTACGAAAAATCTGTCCGTGATAGAGATCAACGACAATGCGCAGTACGTTTATGCGGGACGGAAATCTTTGAGTATTAAGTTCAACGGCGTAGGCGCGGGTTTCCCCGCGACCGCGAATTGGGTCGACGGCGATACTATAGGTCTGCCGGGAAGCGTGAACACGGCTAAGTTCATGGTGTATTGCGAAAAAGCCGCGAAAATCGAATTCGCGGTGGCAATGAGCGGCAACGGAACCGGGGACGAAAATTGGTGGATGCTGCACCACGGCAACGACCCGTGGAGAACGTTCACTACTGCGGCGGGCGAATGGAAAGAGATAGTTTTGCCGCTGAACAGGCAGACTTCGCCTAATTCCAATCTGAACACTCTGAGATTTCTGAACGTAGACGGCGGTTCGCCTTTGACGATTTATATAGACTCCGTGCGCTTTTACAACGATACGACGATACTTACGATGGATTCGTTCGAATTCGAAACGGGCGAAAGCGCGGACATAACGGGCGGATACAGACTGTTCTTCGGGGACGGCTATAACATAACCTATTCCGCAGAACGCGGATCCGTTTCTGATAGCGGCGTTTATACCGCTCCCGCCGACCCTTGCGACGATACCGTTACGGTAACGGCAACGAACGCGGGCGGCGATCGTGTGCGCAGTACGGAGATCTCCGTAAAGGTAGTCGCGGCAAAGTATCATCCGCAGACCGACGAAATTTTCTCGTTCGAAGACGCGGACGGCGGCTATCAGGATAGTTATACCGTAACGCGTTGCACGGCGGAAGTTTCCGAAGCTCACGCATCTTTCGGAAAATATTCGCTTAAAGTAGTTCCGACCGAGAATAAATGGGCTTATATCGGTTTTACGAAAGCCTACGAAGTGCCCGAGTGTTGGCAGGCGAAAATAGACGTTTATGCCGAGAGCGCGGGCACATGGAAGTTCAGTATATACCAAAGCACGTCGGGACCGTCGTTCACATTCTCGAACGACGCGGCGAATTGGCTTACCGATACCGCCGGCGTCGCCGTCGCGCTTGTTGCCGGTTGGAATAAGGACATAGTCATTAACTTCAACAAGATGCCGTGGAGCGCGATAGGCGGCGGCACTTCGGCTCTCGCGATGTCGGGTACCGCAGGATCTGCGATCTATATAGACAACGTTCGTTTTGTTTCTCACGAATATACAAGACAGGACGGCGAAATGATCGATTTCGAAGGAGTAAGGAGCGGCGCATGCTCGTATTACAGCGTAAACAGTTCGACAAACATGCTGTCTGTAAATACCGACCCCGAATTCGTAAAATTCGGCAAGGCGTCTTTGAAAGTCGATTTGACGTCCGCGACGAGAGCGACTATCCAACTTTATACCGATAATAAGAACACTCCTAAAATGGCGCAAAAGACAAAGTTGAAAATGTGGGTCTATTCGTCGGTTGCTTGCACGGTAAGATTTGCTCCCGCGACGAACGACAACAATACGTATTTCCTGAACAACCCCGATACCGGAACTAATACCGAACTTGCCGCAGGGTGGAACGACGTGGAACTCACCGTTCCGCAGACTTCCGAGACCGCTTATCTCGCGACGTTGCTTGTGGACAGAGTGTCGGATAACAGCAATCAAGTTCTGTACGTCGACTGCATAAGAGCCGAATGACCGAAAAATACCGACAGGGAGATATAATATGAAAAAACTCAGAATAACGGCGGCAGTTATATTTACGCTCGCGGCGTTGCTGTGCGGGTGCAAAACGGGAAAAGAAACGGCTCCGCCGCCCGCAACGGACGGTCCGATCGCCGTAAAAGTCGTTCCCGCCACGGAAAAATACATGCTTTCGCAGGATATCGGGAATTACTCCGACAAAGTGAGAATTTCTCTTGCGAAAAACGAATACGAAAACGCGCAGATAATAGTTACGCCCGAAAGGAACGTTTTCGATCTCGGCGTCAGCGTGAGCGACCTTACGTCGGAAAACGGCAAGATAAGTTCGGACAAAATAAGCGTTTATTGGGAGCATTACGTCGAAATTCCCGCGGGCGAGATAAACAACGCTTCGGACGATTTCGTAGGCGGATACTATCCGGACGCGCTTGTGCCGTATGATCTTCGAAAAGCCGCGGGCGAAACGATGATCGCAAAAGGACAAAATCAGGGATTGTACTTCACCGTGAAAACGGACGAGAACATTCCCGCGGGCGATTATTCGGGTAAAATAA
>DBEXQE010000147.1:0-3932 GCA_048167245.1 Christensenellales bacterium
AATATAATATTGATTTGCTGTTTCGTCGTACTGAATATAGTCGGAATCTTCGTTCTTATTCTGTTTCGGATCGAAGCTGTACGTTCTCGAACTGCCGCTCGTGGTCGGAGTGGTAACCTTGATGGTAACGTCCGCGTTCGCATACTCGTTGTAAGCTATAACTTCGGGAAGTTTTATCCATTTGGTGTCGGCGGCGTTATAATTATTTTTATAGCCCGCCGTTCTCTCGGCTTTCGGAGCCTGAACGGGCATAAGTCCGAGCACGTCGAATTCGATATTCGAATTGTCCGTAGCTTTAAGGCTGTACTTCTCGCCGATCGAAGCGAATTCGTTGCCCGTTTTATAGTAACCGTCGGTAAACGTAACGGTTCCCGTGGTGTAAGCCGTGAACTCTATTCCCATAAGGCTGAATCTGCCCGCATTGCTTATTCTGCGAACGATATACTTTTTGTTTTCATCAACGCCTTCGGCATCATAACTTTCGTTTTTGAGTCTGTATGCTACGTTGATATTTCCGCTCGTCGGTATAGACGCCGCGCTTATGGAAGGTCTGTTGCCGCCGGCTTTAACGTTAACCGTGATATCGAAAGACTGAACAAGACTTCTTCCGGTTATATCGAACGCGCGAACGGTAAGAACGTAAGGTTTATCCGTTTCCGTTGCCTGCGCGGGAATAAACGTTATTTTATCTACATTTATCTGATATTTACCCGAATTCTCGTCAACGTAAGTTTCGAAATCGAGTCCGTCGATTATATCGCCGGCGGGATTTTTCATATACATTTCCACGCCTACGAAATCTCTGTAACCGAGTTCGAAACTTCCTATCGTAAGTTTGCCGAGATCGAATTTCTTTCCGAGTTCGTACGTAGCGCCGTCCGATGCGGGCGTAATATCGTCGCCGTTTATAGAAAGCGTAACGTTGGCGGCATTAGTGATATCGCTTTCAACTGCAAGCGTAATTTCCTTTTTAACACTGTCGTTCGTGTTTCCGGCGTCGTCGGTCGCTTCGATCGCAAGAGTAGCTTTATTTTGCATTACAAACTCTTCGCCGTTTTCGTTTCCGCTGTACTTAACGAACAGTTTATTGTCTTTGCACCAAACCGATATCTCTTCGCCGTTTTCTACGACAACGGACTTTTCACCGATTTTAAGCGTATACGTAACGCTCGGCTTGCTGTCGACAGCGTCGCTTACGGTAGCCGTGGGCAACGTGTATTTCGTTTCCGTCGTGCTTACGTAGATATATTTATCCGCGTTGAGTTCTACGGACGGCTCGAGCTTATCCGTAAACGTATCCTGCAAATCGATATCGTACGACTTAGTCGTGGAATTCGGCTTTTCGTCGCGCGCATTGTAGATAGCGGTGTATTTACCCGTCTTGGTAAGATCGGAGCCGAGTTTATAATCGTTGAAGTTGAAAGTAAATCCGTTTTTCGTGAACGTTACTTCTTCGCCGTCTTTGTCGTAAAGTCCCTTGGACTTATTGCTTTCGTCGTACTTATACTTAGCGCCGCTTCCCGCGGTGTCGCCGTCGTAGTCGTAAATGTTCTCGAACCTTATGACCGTATTGTTGTTTACGGTGTCGCGGATCTCGAACGAAACGGATATCTTTTCGGAGTTGTTATCCGAGTATTCGGGATACGGGAATACGATATCCCCGCTTGCGTTGTTATCCTTGTTTACGACCGAAAGTCCCCAGGTAGACGGGATAGTATCGTCGTCTATATTTTCGAGTTTCGGAGCCGTTCTATCCTGGACCTTGATGTTAAACGGCTGTTTTACGGATACGTTGCCCGCGTCGTCGACTGCTTGGTACTCGACTACGTAAGTGCCTTGCTCTCTCGGATAGAAAGACATATCGTATACGTTGTCGAACGTTTCGTCGGCTTCGAGCGTTTTGTTTGCATAGCCGTATTTGTTCGTTTCGACCTTTTTGACGGGTTGTCCGTTGAAAGAAACGCTAACTTTTATCTCGACGTTGGAGTCGAAGTTATCGGTTGCCGTAGCCTTGGGAAGCGTAACCTTGGTGTTAAGGCTTGCGTCCGTAGGAACTCCCGAGATCGAGATCGTAGGACGGACTTTGTCTTCGAAGCTCATCTGAGCGTTAACGTCGTACTGCTTCGTAAAATGTTTCTGAGTGCCTTTGATAACGGCGTCGTACTGAACGGAATTCTTACCGAGCGAGAACTTTTGCTTGTTCGACGTTACCTTTGCGTTGTTAACGTAAATCGCAAGATCGTAATCGTCCCTATCCATTGCCACGTATTCGTCGTCGTCGTTCTTCTTATAAAGAGTAGCCGTGGGCAAAGTGTATTCCGTTTCAGTATTCGTGTACGTGGGAATAGCCGCACCGTCGCCTACCACTCTCAACTCGTAATCGGTTTTGAGCGTAACGCCTACCGTATGCGTATAGGTCTTTCCGTCTTTCTCATATTCTACCGTATAATTACCGAGCATTTCGGCTACGAACTTGTTGTCGCCCGTAAGCGTAACTTCTTTGCCGTTCGGTGCGGTAACGGTTACGCCCGTTGCCGTAACGGTAACTTCTTCGCCGAGATATACCGACGCGGGCAAAACAGCCGCAGAACCGATTATTTCCGTACCGGTTGTTTCCGCGAATGCCGACAGACCCGCCCCGCCTATGATAATAGAAACCGACAAAACAAGCGTCAGTATGCTTAACCATAAGTGCCTAAACTTCTTCATTCAACGATTCTCCTATTGTTAAGTGTATAAATATACAGTAATCAACTGCAATTATATCGTTTAGACGAAAATTTGTCAAACGAACTTGGCAATAATTGCAAAGTTATTATAAGTAGCAAATTGGAATTATATGTAAATCTTTCCGAAATTTACTAAATAACCCTGATAAGGCTGTCCACGCTTTTTACGACTTTCAGCTTGCGGATTTCGTCGACCGCGTTGCGCACGGCTTTTTCGGTAGTCGTATGCGTCAGGAAAATGATCTGAGCAAATCCGTCCGCCGCGCCTTTCTGAATGACCGAATTCAGCGAAATGCCGTTGTTGCCGAGAACTTCGGTAAACTTTGACAAAACGCCCGGCTTGTCCATGACCGAAAGCGCGATATAGTATTTGGAAGCAAAGTCGCTCAGGATCTCGGTCGGCTCGTTCAGCTTGCCGTTGTTCTCGAAATCGGTATATCTTTTCTCGGTTGCCTTTGCGGCGTAAACTATATCGGAAACTATCGCGCTGCCCGTGGGCAAAGCTCCCGCGCCCCTGCCGTACAGCATCACGTCGTCCACGCAATCGCCCTTTAAGAACACCGCGTTGAACTCGTTGCGGACTGCGGCGAGCGGGTGCGACGACGGCACGAATGTCGGGTGAACGCGGACTTCGACCTTGTTGCCCTTTTTCTTGCCGATAGCGAGAAGTTTGAGAGTGTATCCGAGTTCCTTGCCGCTCTCGATATCGTTTACCGTCAGCTTGCTTATGCCTTCGCGGTAGATCTCGGTATACGGAATACAGGTATGGAAGCCGAGCGACGAAAGTATGCTGAGCTTGTACACCGCGTCGAAACCTTCGACGTCCGCCGTGGGATCGAACTCCGCAAAACCCTTGTCCTGAGCTTCTTTCAGCGCCTGCGCGTAACTCATTCCGTCCTCGGTCATTTTCGTTAAAATATAGTTCGTGGTACCGTTTATTATACCCATTATTTCGAGAATATTGTCGCCCTGCAAGCTCTCCGTAAGCGTGCGGATAACGGGAACGCCGCCGACGCACGACGCTTCGAAATAAAGCCCCGCGCCGCCGTCTTTCGCGGCTTGCTCCAACTCCGCCCAGTGCTTGGACAAAAGCTCCTTATTCGCGGTTACCACGCTTTTGCCAGAAAGCAAGACCTTTTTTATAAAAGTTTTCGCGGGTTCGACGCCGCCCATCGTTTCGACGACTATCGAAATTTTATCGTC
>DBEXQE010000148.1:0-9677 GCA_048167245.1 Christensenellales bacterium
TGCTCTTTCACATAGATTAGAATATGCGAAAGACAGCAATATAGGGGAATACGACTTAAATATACAAAAAATTACCGATAAATACAAAAAATCATACGAAAAATACTGTAAAATAGGAGAGTAATTTCGAAATGAAATTCGTAACGTTGAAGAAAAAGAGTTTGATCGCGTTTTGCGCCACCGCCTTATTCGCGGCTCTTATAGCCGTCGGCATAGGACTGACGGGCGCGGCGCAGGTCTGGGGCGGACAAAGCACGCGCAAATTGCCTATCTACTGCGTGGATAAAGGCGAAGAAAAAGTAGTCGCCATTTCGTTCGACGCATGCTGGGGCAACGAAAAGACGGCGGGAATTCTCGAAACGCTCGAAAAGCACGACGTTAAGGCGAATTATTTCGTAGTCGGTTCGTGGGCGGAGCAGTACAAGGACGACCTTAAAATGCTCGCGGACAGCGGCAGGGTCGAGATAGGGACTCACAGCAACACGCACCCGCATATGCCCAAACTTTCGGTCAAGCAGATGGAGTTGGAACTCACTACTTCGAACGCGCTCATCGAGAACGTTACGGGCAAAAAAGTCGAACTGTTCCGCGCGCCGTACGGCGATTACAGCGACGCCATGCTGAAAACGGCGGAAAGTTTGGGACTTTATACCATTCAGTGGGACGTCGATTCGCTCGACTGGAAAAATCTTTCGGCAAGCGAGATCACGAACCGCATACTGAACGGCGTTAAGCCCGGAAGCATAGTGCTTATGCACAACGACGGCAAAAACACTCTCGCGGCATTGCCTGCGATCATCGAAGGACTGAAAAACAAAGGCTACTCGTTTGTAACTATCGGCGAACTCATAATGCGCGAAAATTATACGATAGACCACACGGGCAAGCAGATAAAAATCTAAGGAGATAAACTTATGACGGAAAGCACAACAACGCAAAGCAACAAGGTCTACTTATGCGGAACGGTCGAAACCGACCCCGTATACAGCCACGAGCTGTACGGCGAAGGTTTTTACGAACTCTCGATAAAAGTTCCGCGCCTGTCGCAACAGAACGACGTAATTCCGTTGACCGTTTCGGAAAGACTGCTCGTCGGAACGAATTTAACGGTCGGAACGAAGATAGCGCTCAACGGTCAGTTCAGAAGCTATAACAAAATGGTCGACGACAAGAGCAAACTCATGCTTACCGTGTTCGTCAGAGATTTCTGCGAGCCTGTCGAAGAAAACCCGAACACCGTGGAACTTGCGGGATATATCTGCAAGCCGCCCATATACAGGACTACGCCGTTCAACCGCGAGATATGCGACCTGCTGATCGCCGTGAACCGCGCGTACAACAAATCGGACTATATTCCGTGCATAGCCTGGGGCAGAAACGCGCGCTTTGTGAAGAACGCGGAAGTTGGGCAGAAACTCGTGATCCAGGGCAGGATCCAAAGCCGCGAATACGTGAAAAAACTGTCCGAAACCGAGAGCGAAACGCGCGTAGCTTACGAACTCTCCGTAAATAAGATCGATCTGGAAGATTAGAATTCCGAATCTTTATCGAATTTGTTTTCGTCGACTTTGTTTATTTTGTTGCGCTTTATGACGTAAGAGCGCGCGCAAAGGAAAATTATCAGAGCGACGGTAATGATTATAAGTACCACGGCGACTATCCTGACCACGTTTACGCCGTGGTATTTTATATTTGCCGTTTCCACGAACGCCGTTACCGTGCCGTTGGGCGTAAAGAACGCTATCTGCGTGTAAGGTTCGGACGAGTCGAACGCGCCTATGACTTCGACTTTCGTGCCTACGGGCAACGGCTCGAAACGGTTGTCGGCGACTGTTTCGCCGCTTTCGGTCTTTTTGTAGACCGTCGCGCCCGCCGTGGGAACATTTTTGTCTTTTGCTATTATTTCGGCGTTGACCTGCGGGCGGATCGACATATCCGGGTTGCCCGCGAGTACCGAAACGGTGCTTGCCACTACGAAACCTTCGTATTCCACGTTGTCTTTTTTGAGTAAAACTCTGTACCACCTGCGATTGTTCAAAAGCGTTTCGGAATCGGGGAAGTTGTCGGTGTAGCCGTAATTCTTGACGCCGTTTTCTTCTTCGTACACGAAATCGAGAAAATGAAACGACGTTCCTTTGTCCGCGCTCTCGTCGATTTTCGGAGCCTGGCGCGACGGGTATTTATATACGGGCACGCTGCTTATCCACGCCGAACATTCCGTTTCGTGTTCGTCGGTGTACGGGAGCGGATCGGACAGGAATTCGTTGTGAACGTAGCCCGATATTATGCGGTCTTTGTCGTAGTCGGACGAGCCCAATATAACGTTGTCCGCGAATATGAGCGAGAACGCTCCGTCCTCGTCGTAGTCGGGTACTATGACTTTATAGCCGTACGGAAGCGTTCTAAGCAGCGTTACTTCCGAACTTTGCGCGTATACTTCCGCGCCCGCGGGGTTTATTACCGTGCGTATTATGGGTTTCGACAAATTGACGGGTACGGGGTTTTCGTTCGCTTTGGGCGGGGTCGTTACGTCGCCGATCTCGACGCCGAAATCAGCGCACGGGACCGTTCTTATCCTGTGTCCGTCCGCTTCGGTTACTATTAAGTCGCGGTAGCCGAGTACGTCGTTCGACACGTTCGAAACCGTTATTTTCGACAGCGTAAGGCAGTCCGTTATAACGTGCTGTTCGCCCAAAACGTAAGTAAGATTTTCTTCGCGGCCGTAGCGCGAGATCCTGTCGCCGTTTTCGAGAACGTATATCGAGTTGTCGGCGTCCACCGCTATATCTTTGATATTCGGCAAAGTTATCCCCGTGCTTTCGATAAGGTCGCCGTTTATTCGCTTTACGGTCTTTTTGCCGTCCGTTTCGTTTACGGCTATATAAACGTACGCGCTGTTCGGAGAAACGTCGATGAGCGATACGTTTTCGGCGTTTACGAGCGGAGAGAAGCTGTCTTTATTCGCGGGTTTAGTAAATACGGCTCCGCTTTTCGAGAGCAGATACAGCGTGCCTTTCAAGTCGCATTTGATATCCGCGATCGCGACTTTTTCGGGGTAAGGTCCGCCGTCCGCCGTCGTAACGGATATTTTTTCGTCCGCGGGCGAGCCGAGCCGCGCGAAAGACGCATCGAACACGGCTATCCTGTTTTCGGAGTACGCCGCGTAAATATTGCCCGTGTGGTTGGACGCGACGGCTATCGGACGGAACAGACCGTCGCCTATCGCGGAGTATTTTTCTCCGTCGTGGACGACTATGCGGTCGTTGTTTCTGTCGGCTACGTAAGTTCTGTTTTTGCGCGTTATCACGTCGGACGGGGAACTGAAAAATCCGGGTTCGTCGGACGCGGACGCAAGCACGCAGACTTTTTCGGAAAGTGAGTTCTTATAGCGCGTTACTGCTTTGTTCGCGTCGAGAACGAAGATATCTTCGCCGCTTGCCGTCATCGCCAAAGCGTCGGTATCGGTCGGAACGCTCGCATAGCCGATAAGTTCCGCTATCCCGCGCTCGTATAAAGTCATGCCCTTGTTGTCGAGTACGGCGAGCGAATTTCCGCTTGCGCACAGAGCGATTATTTCGGGCAGATTTTCGACTGCCGTTTCCGTTTCGTCTTGCGCGGTAAAATACGATATGTCGTCGCGACGCGCGGAGCCGTGCGAGCGGGCAAAGTAGATATCGCCGCCGAGAACGCCGAACGTTTTTATTTTATAAGCCGAAGTAAAAGTTTTAGTATCGTTTTCGGTGCGGCTCGATCTTACTATTTCGGTATCGCTTATCTGCGCGTAAATATGCGTTTCGTCAAGAAATACGCCGCGGCAGTCCGTCCCGAAAGTATCAAGCAAAGTTCTGCCGTCGAGATCGTACAGAAAGACTTGTCCGTTTTCGACGGTTACCGCAGTTTCGCCGCGGACCGAAAACGCCGCGGGGTTTACGTTTTGCGTTTTGTTGTCGGAGAAAGGAGAGTAGTCCGAAACCGCAAAGTCGGACAGAGCGAACCGCTTTATGTTCGCTCCGTCGAGCGCGTATAAACAGTTATCGTCGGCTCCGAGCGCAACGGGATCTTCGAACAGATGGTAAACCGTTTGCGTCTGTTCTTTCGACGGCGGAGCGAACGCGCGCGACGCCGATTCGGCGAGAACTTGCGTGTATCCTTTCACCGACAAAAGCGGTAAAAAACAGAGCGCGAGCGCGATAAGAGCGGCGACGCAGTATCCAAAGAGCTTTCTTCTTTCGATCGATAACGGTTTCATAATAATGATTATACCATATGCGGGCGCGTTTTGTAAATTATTTGCGCGTGGGTTTTTACTTAACGAAATCGCGCCGAAACTCCCGAAAACCGTCCGAAACCGACCCGAATACGCCTTAAATTATTGAACTTAGTTAAAATATACAAAATTTCGCAATTAAATTCAGTTAATTTATTTTTCAAAAGGGTCTATACAACGACCGCAATATATGGTATAATCATATAGTAACAAACGGTACCGATAGTACCTTTGTCAGGACATGCAACGGATATCAAGGCACAAAAAGAGAGGTTAAATTTGTGGAAAGAATTGCGGTTATAGATCTCGGGAGCAATTCGGCGAGACTCGTTATCGCCAACATACTCCCGGGCGGGCACTTTGTTATTTTCGACGAATTGAAAGAACAGGTAAGATTGGGGCAGGACATGGAGCGCGACGGATTTCTGAAACCGTCCCGCGTGGCGCAAGCGGTCAAAACGCTTAAAATGTTTCGCAAACTCTGCGACAGCTACGGCGTGGAAAAGGTCTACGCGATAGCGACGAACGCGGTACGACGCGCCAAAAATCAGAAGAGTTTTCTCGAAGAGATCAATTCGGTTTGCGGCTTTAAGTTCAAAGTTCTCACCGAAGAAGAAGAAGCGGTACATATTTATCAGGGCGTTATAAATTCGCTCGACGTTCCCAAAGCCGTTATAATGGATATTTCGGGTAGCAGTACGCAACTCATCCATTACAACAGGCGCAATCTTCTGAACCGCGAAAATCTGCCGTTCGGAACGATCACGCTTTCGGATCTTTTCAACGATCCGAATCTGGCTCCGCAGGAACAGGCGAAGATGATCGAAACGTACGTCAAAGATCAGTTCTCGCAGATAAGCTGGCTCAAAGATCTCGATCCCGACGTTCAGTTCGTCGGCGTGGGCGGGTCGTTTAGGAACCTTGCGAAGATCTGCCGTCGCATGAAACGCTATCCGATAGACATGACGCACAACTACAACGTGTCGGTTTCGGATTTCAACTCGATCTACGATATGGTCAAAGTTCTCGACGCGGACAAGCGTACCAAGATAAAGGGACTTTCGGTCGAGCGCGCCGATATTTTCTCGTCGGCTCTCGCTTGCATAAAAGGCTTTTTCGATTACACGGGATATCAGAATCTCGTCGTGTCCGGTTCGGGCATACGCGAAGGGATAATTTTCAATCACGCGGTGCCGACTACCGTCGAAAAGCCGATAACCGACGTGCTCGGACATTCGGTCTACACGATGATGAACCATTACGAGCTGAACATTCCGCACGCGGAACACGTTTGCAATCTCGCCATTCAGCTTTACAAGCAGTTAAGAGTTCTGCATAAACTGCCGCGACAATATATCAAAGTTCTGCGCGTTGCGGCGCTCCTGCACGACGCGGGCATGAGAATAAAGTATTACGACCACCCGAAACATTCGTTCTACTTTATAATAAATTCGAATATGTACGGCATAAGCCACCGCGATCTCGTGCTTGCCGCGTTCGTCGCGCAAGGACACAGGTCGGAAGAATTCAGTATGCAGGAGTGGAACAAGTACAAGGATATCCTGCGCGAAGAAGACCTTGTGGCGGTACTCAAATTATCGGTGATCCTGCGGATAGCGGAAAGCCTTGACCGCTCTATGTCGGGCAACGTAAAGACGCTCAACTGCGACGTGCTCGGCGATTCGGTCATAATGAAAACGGAAGTCGAAGGCGATTGCTCGCTCGAAATAAAAGACGCGCTCACGGCGGGAGCCGAATTTGCCCGCGCGTACAAGAAAAATCTTGAAATACTCTGAGATAATTCTCGCATCGAATTCGCCCAGGCGGCGCGAACTCGTTAAGAAAATAGACGGCTTTTCGTTCACGGCGAAGCCGTCTTTTGCGGATGAAGACTACGGGGAGCTGACGGCGGCGGAAGACGTAACCGTTTTTCTCGCCGAGAAGAAAGCCGCGGAAGTCTTTTCGCGCTTCGGCGGGCTCGTTCTCGGCGCGGATACGGTCGTCGTATCTCCGAGCGGCGAAATTCTCGGAAAGCCGAAAGACGAAAAACAAGCCGAAAATATGTTCGAAATGCTTTGCGGCGGCACTCATTCGGTCGTAACGGGCGTATGTCTTATGAGCAAAGCGAAAAAAATTTCGAAATTTGAAAAAACATACGTTACTTTTGGTGCATTCGACGGGAAAATAGTGTATAATTATATAAAATCGGGCAATGCTTACGATAAAGCAGGAGGCTACGGCATTCAGGACGCGGAATTAAGACCGCTAATAAAGCGCGTCGACGGCGACTTGGACAACGTTATCGGTTTGCCGGTGAGCCTCGTGAAAGAAATGTTAAAGGAGAGTTTTTGATGGCAGTTCTGGAAATTGCTGTGGAAATCGGTACTTCTTATACCTCTATATTCGTGTCGGGCAACGGCATAGTTTTGCGCGAGCCCACCGTCATTGCGTTTTTGGGCGAACCCAAACAAAAGAAGATCCGCGCCGTGGGTCAGGCGGCTTACGAAATGCTCGGTAAGACCCCCGAGAAAACGACGGTCGTCTGTCCCGTCGTAGACGGATTTATCGCGGATCCCGAAGCGTGTAGTCTGCTTTTAAGGGAATTTATAAAGCGCATATTGCCGAAAAGCTACGTTTTCTTCCCGAAGATCAAAGCCGTTCTCGGGATACCTACGGGGCTTACGATAGAAGAGAGAAGAACTTACGAAGACGTTCTAATGTCGGCGTATATCAAGGAAATAACGATGGTCGAAAACATTATACTGTCGGCTATCGGAATAGACTTGCCCGTAAGTACGACTTGCGGCGGGCTTGTAGTGAATATCGGCGGCGGGATAACGGAAGTCGCGGCTATGTCTTTAAGCGGCGTCGTGTCTGGTTGCGGCGTAACGATCGGCGGCAATCTTATGGACAAGGCTCTCATCGACTTCGCGGCGGGCAAACACAATCTCAAAATGGGACTTAACACGGCGCGCAAGGTAAAAACCGAAATAGGCACGCTGTACGAAAACGATACAGCGGAAATGACCGTAAGCGGGATCGACTTGCAGACGAAAAACATAGGTACGGCTAAATTGAAATCTTCAGACGTTTGCTCGGTGTTAAAGCCGTATTACGTCAGAATACGCGACGCGGTCGAAAGCATAATCAAAATGTTGCCGCCCGAGATCGCGAGCGACGTTTACAAGACGGGCATATACGTAGTCGGCGGCGGCGCAAAGATAACGGGACTAGAAAAATTCCTGTCGGGCGAACTGTCGCTCAACGCGTACGTTCCCGAAGACCCCGAATATGCGGCTATACTCGGCGCGGGCAAACTGCTTTCGAACAGATATCTGTTGGACGAGATATTATCTCAGAAATAGATCGGATAATAAAAAGCGCGGATCTTACCGACCCGCGTTTTTATTATGTTTTGTTTATTGCTTTTAGGTAGGGGATCAATACATTCCGCCCATTCCGCCTGCGCCGCCCGCGGGCATTGCGGGTTCGGGCTCGGGGATATCCGCTACGACGCTTTCGGTCGTAAGGAGCGTTGCCGCAACGGAAGCCGCGTTCTGCAATGCGGAGCGCGCGACCTTCGTCGGGTCGATGATACCGCGTTCTACCATATCGCAGTATTCGGCTTTGAGAGCGTCGTATCCGTAGTTGGATTTCTTCGCGCCTGCGAGAACGGTGTTGATAACGACTCCGCCGTCTACGCCCGCATTCAGAGCTATCTGACGGATAGGAGCTTCGAGCGCGGTGAGTATAATGGACGCGCCCGTCTTTGCGTCGCCGCTAAGCGAAGCGATATGCTTTTTGACTGCGGGCAACGCCGAGATGAACGCCGTTCCGCCGCCGGGGATGATGCCTTCTTCGACAGCCGCGCGGGTAGCCGCGAGAGCGTCTTCGATACGCAGTTTCTTTTCTTTCATTTCGACTTCGGTAGCCGCGCCCACGTTGATGACCGCAACTCCGCCCGCGAGTTTCGCAAGGCGTTCCGCGAGTTTTTCCTTGTCGTAGTCGGAAGTCGTGTTTTCCATCTGCGAACGGATGGACTGAATTCTTGCCTTGATATCGTCGGACGAGCCGCATCCTTCGACAATGGTCGTGTTGTCCTTATCTACTTTAACTTGCTTTGCTCTGCCGAGCATATCGAGCGTTACGTCTTTGAATTCTATGCCCATTTCCTCGGAAACGACTTGTCCGCCCGTAAGAATAGCTATGTCTTTCAGAAGTTCCTTTCTTCTGTCGCCGAAGCCGGGGGCTTTTACGGCTACGCAGTTGAAAGTTCCGCGGAGCTTGTTGACTACGAGGGTAGCGAGCGCTTCGGAATCGTAATCGTCGGCTATCATAAGAAGTTTCTGACCCGACTGGACTATCTGTTCCAAAATGGGGAGTATTTCCTGAATAGAGCTTATCTTTTTGTCCGTAATGAGTATTGCGGGGTTTTCGAGAACGGCTTCCATTTTGTCCGTGTTCGTTACCATGTACGCCGACGCGTATCCGCGGTCGAACTGCATGCCTTCGACGATCGTAAGGTTGGTTTCCATAGTCTTGGATTCTTCGACCGTTATAACGCCGTCCTTGCCGACTTTTTCCATAGCTTCGGCAATGAGTTCGCCGACGGTTTCGTCGCTCGCGGAGTTGCTTGCGACCTGCTTTATAGCCGTCTTGGTTTCTACGGGCTTGCTTATCGACTTGATCTGCTCGACCGCAACGTTTGCCGCGGAAGCTATGCCTTTTTTAAGCACCATGGGGTTTGCGCCCGCCGCAACGTTTTTCAGACCTTCGTGTACGATCGCCTGAGCGAGAACGCATGCGGTAGTCGTGCCGTCGCCGGCAACGTCGTTCGTTTTCGTGCTTACTTCTTTAAGCACTTGCGCGCCCATGTTCTCGAACGGATCTTCGAGTTCGATCTCCTTAGCTATCGTTACGCCGTCGTTCGTGATAAGGGGAGAGCCGTATTTCTTTCCGAGAATTACGTTTCTGCCTTTCGGTCCGAGCGTGATCTTAACAGTGTCGGCGAGCTTGTTTACGCCGCTTTCGAGAAGTTTTCTCGCTTCTTCTCCGGTTTTGATTTGTTTAGCCATTTTATTTCAATCCTCCGAAAATTATTCGACGATAGCGAGTACGTCGCTTTGTCTCATTATTGTTACTTCTTTGCCGTCGATCTTGAATTCCGAACCCGCATACTTGGAGTACAGAACTTTGTCGCCGACTTTTACCTGCATAACGACGTCTTTTCCGTCTACCATTCCGCCGGGACCGACGGCGATGACTTCCGCCATCTGGGGCTTTTCCTGATCCTTGGCGAGCAATACTATGCCGCTTTTGGTCTTTTCTTCCGCGTCGACCGCCTTTATGACGATCCTGTCAAACAAAGGTTTGATTTGCCTTGAGTTTGATCCTCCGTATATAAAATTTA